>JAXDZV010000039.1:0-55540 GCA_034086705.1 Eubacteriales bacterium
CGTACAGCTGCATACGAAGATTGTGCACGCGTGAGCACGCACACCATCCGCTTAGATAACCGTGATTGCTCCGGCATGCATTTTACAGCACTGCCGCACAGCATTTTCACTGTAACCAATGTACAATAGTCCTCCATAGTACAGCGCCCGTCACTTCGCTTTTACAAGCGGAGCGACGGGCGCTGTACATATAAAACTTTCGCTCAAGCAGAGCCATCTGCAAAAGGCTCCTTCGTAGCCGGATAATATGCATGATATGCGTAGCTGGATGCCGCACTTCGTTCTAGCATCGCATGGTACACGGTGTTTCGTAAAGCACGACGCTGTGCTGCAGGCGGCAACGTCGGATCCGGGAAAAAAGGACCGTCCACATACACCGTTGTTTTGGGACGGCTGCCAAGTCGCCGTTGTTGATAGGTTGCCGTAAAACAAAATACGGGTTTTCCATCCCGTACGGGATAAATAAAAGAACCATCTGAAAACGGGCGAATCCCCGTATAATACGGCCAGATATGCGCTTCCGGATACAGCGCAACGCTTTGCTTGCTTTTGGAAAGCTCCCGCAAAGAAGCGGAAAAAGCATGTGCCTGTGCCTTTGTTTTGGGGAGCGGCAGTCCCCCCAGTGCCTTCACCACCCACCGTAACCCCGGCAAAGAAAAGGCGTCCTGCCCCGTAACAATATATGCCTTATGCGGAAAAGTAACGAGGTGCGGTGCAAATGCATCGCCCGCCCGACGGGTATGGTTGCCGTACAGATATACTCCCCGTCGCAAATACGGACGAATACAGCTCCGATTGACAATACGCTCTCTGTAATACAGCTTTTGTACCGCAAACACAATCGGTGTTGCAACCACATGGTGCAGCAAGAACGCCGCAGCACGCGGCAGGGAGCCGCGAACCAAATATTGAAAATTATGCGGCAGCGGACGCTGCACAATATCGTTTCCAGCAAAATCATCCTGTTGCAAATCTCGATAGTAGTATGTGTGCCTCATGCTTGCTTTGCAGCTGCACGGAGCATATGCTCCATTTGCTCCATGCACTCCTTTTGAGAAAATTTTTTTCGCATCGGCGCATAGGAAGCACTGCGGGCGGCACGCTGCTGCGGATGTTCAAACCAGTAGTCGATCTGTGCACACAAAGATGCACTGTCACGCATGGTAAACAGCGTGTGCTCTCCCTGTGCAAACAAACGGGTAGCGCTGCGCGGAGAATCGCAGATCACAGGTACCAATCCGCAACAAATTGCCTCTGTGCAGGCAATTGCCTCAATCTCGACCAGCGCTGTGTGTACATATAGATCCGCTGTTTGCAGCACTTGCACCAGCCTGCTTCGTTCAAAAAACGCAAACTCGGCGTGAATGCGCTTCCGTTTCGCTAAAAAGTGCAAATATTTTTCAAATGGCCCTGTTCCGGCAAAAATCACTCGGATTTGCTCTCGGTGTGCAGACTTTCCCACTGCCCGTATCAACTGATACTGTGCTTTTTCTCGGCTGTATCTGCCACAACATACAATTGTGAAGGGTAGCTGCGGCTGCCTGGGTACTTCCGGCGGCACAAACATATCGTTGACACCGTTCGATATGACCCATGCAGGTGTACTATGCCCAACACTTTTTTCAAACACATCTCGGATAAAGGCAGTCGGATAATGCACAGCGTCACAATACCGGTAGACAGAGCGATAAAACATTCGATACGTTATTGCATTGGCTAAGGGAAAATTCATCAGACCAAGATGCGCCGTTACATTTTCCGCCTGACAATGAAAGCTCGCAGTAACAGGGATCTTCCATTGCCGCGCTATCCGAAGAGCCGCAACCGCAAGTGGCAGCGGCGTCAGCAAATGCACAACATCCGCGTCACGAATTGCTTCCCGCAAAACAGATTTGTCTGCTTTTGCCAAACGGACACCGTTTTTTTCAAGCACATGATTCAACAAACAGCCCAGATTCAATTGCGGAACCGTCACAAAACCGTGACCGGACCGGTCCGCATCGGGTGATACAACAGTTAGATCATGTCCTTTTGAGCGCAGATGCGTAATCAGGTTCAGCGCCGCCAAAGTTGTTCCGTTATTTGCCTCACCCAAAACATCGCAAATCATTGTAATCTTCATCGATGCAACCTCTTTTGTTCATCGTTCTGTCGTTGCAAAGTTTATTCATCTGATTGTAGCATAGTTTGGCCAAAAAATCCACATTTTTTCACATTTTTTCTCTAGAATGTAATCATTGACAAAATGAAATCCCCTATGCTACAATAGAAACCGAAAAGCAGAAATAAAAGGCTCCGGGTGAGCCGGAAAAGGGAACAGCATGAATTGGTACTTGGAAGCAATGGAGCAACTGCTCTGCGAGGAGGATAAAGCAAACCTTCGTGCGGTCTACGCCCCGCGCGTGGTTGCCGTTCAGCCAACAGAATCCTATAACCATTCCTGTATCATGCCAGACGGTGAGATTCGCCTGTACGGACATACCATTGGCAGGGGAAAAGGCATTGCAAACGGCGGGTCCGGTTATTTATATTCAAGAGATTGCGGGTTATCCTGGCACCCTGCTTACGCTGATTCACGTGCCATGGGGCCGTGTGTTTATCACCCGCAAAGTGACACGTGGTTACATCTTGGGACACCAGACCGTAGGTTGGACGCTTCATATTGCTGCATTTCAAAAATCGGTCCGGACGATCCTTCGCCACGCGTAATTCACTGGACAGGCGAACACTTTGGTTGCCCGAAGATTCCTTTTTTGTTGCACGATAAACCCGGCAGATGGGTCAGTACCTGTCACCGCGATATTACCTTGCCGGATGGCAGCGATAATTTTTCGCCAGTATTTATCTACTCAGACGATGACGGCGAACATTGGACCGCCGTTGATCTGCCCGTACAAGACAACAGCGAATGGTTTTATCCAGACAAAGGAGCACGCTGGAAGAATCAAGGTTCTGAACCGACTGTGACGGAATTGACCGACGGTTCTTTACTGCTGTTGACCCGTACCAGCGATTGTTATCCACGGGTATACCGCTCCTTCGACCACGGAGAAAGCTGGTCCGGCGGCGACTTGTTTGATTTGCATGCATCACAGACAACGTCTGTTTTACACCGCCTTTCCGACGGCAGAACGCTTTTGCTTTGGAATAACACCCTTTGCATGCCGGAGCACAACCATTATTATGATTTTCCCATGACGCACCACGGGCATGTAAACGGATCCTTTGAGGACGCCTTTACCAATCGCGATGTCTGCCATGCAGCTATCAGCACGGACGGTGTCCACTGGGTCGGGCAACGCGAACTGTTGCTTGGTGCCGTACGAGATCATGCCGACTATCGCCGAGTGGGAGGCAGGCATAACATTGGTGATCAAAGCTTGCAGCAGTTTGAAATATGGGAACTGCCATATGGGAAAATTTTGGCACTTTGCGGACAAAACATCAGCACGCGGCGCGTAGTTTTATTCGACCCAAAGTGGCTCGAAGAAACCGCCAGAGAAGAAGATTTTCAAAATGGCTTGCAAAATGTAACTTCTTTCCAGTATACCAAAAGCCTTTGCGGCAGCTGGTTCGGCCACTGCGCCTGGAACCGTACCACCGGCGCAGCCATGATGCCGGATCCTGAACAAGGGCTGCGCGATGTAGCACAGCTGTGCCGTTATCACGACTCGCGTTTGTACAATGAAAAGCAAGGCCTTGTCTGGAATTTTCCCGCTGCCAAGCAAGGAGAGATTACTATACAGCTACGCATTGATGGTGCAGGTCTTGGCGTGTCTCTTTCAGACTGTTGGATGAATCCTTCCGATCCAACCATGTGTGAGCGCGCTCCCTTTTACTTCACGTTGGAACAAAGCGACATCGGTACCGGATGGCAAACCGTGATTTTTCGCTTTGATACAACCGGTGAAGTTAGTATCTCATTGCAGCAACCGGAAGGCGAACGCCTGCTCTTTTATGCTGCCAGCCGCCGTGTCATCGCACAAGGACTTTCTTATCTGCATCTACAGTCGCTGGCAGAGAAAGAAGACTTCCGCGGCAGCTACATCCGTTTGCTGCGGGAAGAGGCAATTGCACATACGGAAAGAAAGGACGTTGAATGATTATGAACTGGTATACAGATGCCATCGGCAAACGTCTGACCGATCAGCACATTGCCATGCTACGCAACATCCACGAACCCACTTATGTTACAATTCCACCGGACAACGCACGCCGGCAAAGTTGCGTGCTGCCAAACGGCATCATTCGCCAATATTCCGTCGGAGGATATAATGAATCTTGTAACGGCGGGCTTTCTTGGAAGTTTCATGCCGCACCCGCCAACTGCCTTGGTGCTGCCGTACGCAATCCGGATAGCGGCAGATATTGTACGGTCGTCGTGCATGAAGATGGCACCTATGCACATTTGTCCGATGTCGGCCCGGATGATACCGAATATCGCATGATAAAAATTACCGAGCAAACCTGTATGGACATGTTTCAGCCGATATACCTGCAAAGTCGTAAACGTTGGGTTGTGACCATGAGCGGCTATGAGGAGCCCTCCAAATACCATCCCGTTGTCGCTTATTCCGACGATGACGGTGAATCCTGGCAAACAGTTGATTTGCAGCCGGCGCCGGATCATCGTCCCGTGTTCCCCGATAAAGGCGTGCGCTGGCAAAACGCCGGCTCAGAGCCTGTATGCACAGAACTGCCAGACGGTTCCCTCTTTCTGCTGGCGCGCACCTCGCAAGACCATTTGTGGCAATACCGCTCTGAGGACGGCGGAAAAACCTGGAGCAACGGTACATGTTCACCGTTTCACGCAACACTGACCACACCGTATCTGCTCAAATTAAGTGACGGTAGAATTTTGCTGTTTTGGTGCAATACAATCCCCATGCCAGAGGAAAACCACCGCGTAGGTGCAAACATGTTTGACTTTCATGAACGAGGCGAATCGGAAGATGTATTTACAAATAGGGATGTTTGTCATGCCGCCATTTCTGATGACGGTATACACTGGCGCGGAATGCGAGAAATCAAGCTTTCCCCCATCCGAAATGCTGCCGATTATCGATATATCGGGGAACGTGGCGATAAAAGCATGCAGCAATTCCAGGCATTGGAATTGCCGCAAGGCAGGATTTTAGTTGATATTGGGCAAAACCCCGCTTGTCGCCGTACCGTAATTTTCTCATTGGATTGGTTGCTGGAGACGGATAGATACGAAGATTTTCAGGACGGCATTCAATATCTCACAACTCATCTGTATCGTAAAAGCGTTAGCGGAAGCACCTGCTTTTCCTACACGGTAGGTAACAAGAAAATGAACGGCCACTGTGCCTGGAATCGGGCAGACGGTGCAATGCCCGTCATCCGTCCGGATATCCCGGACCGTGAGGTTTTACAAATCAACCGCTATCATGATGAACGGCTGTATAACGAATTACAAGGAGCCGTTTGGAATTTTCCGGCAGCGATGTATGCAGACATTCGCATCAAGCTTTGGATCGGTGGCGCGGGACTGCGTATTTCCCTGTGCGATCACTGGCTAAACGCCTGTGACCCCAGCGTCAGCTATCGTACCAATGCTTCTTTCACAATCACAGAGCAGGATATTCCGAAGAACTGTTGGCGAGAGCTGCTCATTCGTTATGATGCACAGGCAGGTATTGTTCGCGTATATGATCAAAGTTTTCTGGACGCTGCAGAAAATCTTCTGCCGGGCGGCATTCTGACGTCCGTCCGGTTTCGTCAAACGGCGCCGCTTGGAATTTCTTATCTGCATTTGCAGACGTTGGCGGAATGTGCAGATCCGGTCGGCAGCTATATTTGGTCTATGCAGCAAATCGCGTTGGAGCAATCTCCATTTACACAAGCACAAAATGAACTTTGAAGTTATTGCTGTCGGACATCTGCGGGAAACCTATTTTTCTGCTGCGGTCGAAGAATATACCAAGCGGCTGCGTGCCTACGGACGCGTATGTATTCGCGAAACACCGCAGGCGTATTTGCCGGCTGATCCATCGCAGGGCGATATTTGCAGAGCATTGGAAAAAGAAGCAGATGCCATTTTTCCTCTATTAGCCGGCCGCGCTTATCGCATTGCACTTTGTGTTGAGGGAAAGCAGCTTTCCTCTGAAGCGCTGTCACAAAAATTGGAGCAACTTGCCACAAACGGCACCGACACCGTCTCTTTTCTCATCGGTTCTTCCTATGGCCTATGTGAACGCGTGAAGGCAGCATGTGATTTCAAACTCTCTTTTTCAAAGATGACTTTTCCGCATACACTGATGCGCGTATTATTGACCGAGCAGCTGTACCGTGCATGTAACCTAATCGGTGGCGGAAAATATCATAAATAATACTTTGACAGTATGGTGGCGCGGACAGTTGTCCGCGCTGCAATACAAATAGGCATTGTTTCGATTTACGAAAAAAGGAAAAAAACATGAAACAAACTTTTTCTGCAAACAGAATAGGCTTGCGTGCTGTCGGCATTGTACTTTTGTCAGCATTGACAATTGCAATGTTGTTATGGGAAGCAGGCGTATATGATGTGTGGTTTCTCAAACGTCATCAAACATCGCAGCAGCCTGTCTATGATATACCGAGCGAAGAGCCGCAGCATGAGAACACCGTGCCACTTTCTTTTCGCAGCAATTTGCCCATTTCGAATCTGTACCGAGTCCACGCGCCTGCCGCAACGGAAAACACGATTGAGAATTATACCGCCATGTTGCATTCCTACGCAGAATGCCCTGACAACGCACAGACAGATGCGGCACTGACTTACCAAAGCGGCAAAAGTTCTCTGGTGCGCCTAAATATTGCTGCTTTGCCGCATATACAAACCAGCGGCACAAAGCAGCAACGACAAGTTATCAAAACCGTTTTAGATGACCAATATCATACTTCTTTCTCCGTTGTGTATACCGAAGTTGCACGTTCTGCCGTGGAAATTTACGGCGGATATCTAATTGTTGCCGAAAATGATTCCCTTCGCATTCTCGACCGCAACGGAAATGTATTGATGGATCCATACGATTGCTCATACGTACCTACAGGTATTTCCGATGAAAATGGATACGTTCTATTTGAAAAAGATGCACAATATTATACTTTGACAGGCGGTTGCTTTATACAAACCGATCTGGATCCCTCCTTGCAAAAATGGAGGTTGACCTGCGAAGTACCTTTGGGGTACGATGCAGACGGCACAACCACCGTTTATTGTGAGGAAGATAAATGGGGATATATGGATGCCGCCGGAAATAAGCTATCAGAAGCGATTTATCTTCGCGCATTTCCGCATCGCCAAGGGCTTGCTATCGCATATACTGCAAAAAATGTGTTGATCTTAGACGAACAGTTGCAAACGATCAGCTCAATTCCTTATGAAACAGACGATGTATTTCTAACACTGGCAGAAGTTACCATTCCGCAAACCTTCGGCGCCGAATACTACGGGCTCAACACATTTGATCATGGTCTGACCGTTTTTCGCACACGTCGAAATCTGAAAACCTACCGCGTATTCAATTATACAAAAATCTCGGACGACAGCCGTCTTTATAACCGCTTCGGCGAACAAATCAGCCAACCACAAGGATATGAGCTTGTCGGCTATTCAGACGGCATGCTGCTGCTGAAAAAAGAAGGAGAACAGCGTTACGGTTATATGGATTGCTACGGGAACTGGGTCGTTGATCCCGTATTTTCTTACGCCGGCTGCTTTAAACAAGGGCTCGCCGTAGTAGGTTGGGAGGATGGAAAAAAGGCCGTAATTGATACGGATGGAAATATAGTGCTTCCCATGTGTTTTTCACAAATCAGCGACGTCTCACGCGGTATGCTCGCCGCTTGGGACGAAGCGTGTGGCTGGGTTGTTTTTGCCATCTCAAATGCATCAGGAAACTAAGTGATTCGCAGCAAACGGAAGGATACAACATGAATTATTCTGCAAAAGCGGCGGATGTCGCAGTCATCGGGGCTGGACATGCCGGTATTGAGGCCGCCCTTGCCTGTGCAAGGCTTGGCCTGCAAACCCTGTTATTTACCATCAATTTGGATGCAGTCGGCAATATGCCCTGTAATCCTGCAATCGGCGGGACCGGCAAGGGCCACCTGGTTTTCGAGATTGATGCTTTGGGCGGAGAGATGGGCTATGCTGCAGACCAGGTCACCTTACAAAGCCGTATGCTCAATCGCAGTAAGGGACCGGCCGTTCACTCCAAACGTGTGCAGGCTGATCGCGCAGCTTATCGCACATACATGAAAAAAACTCTGGAGAATCAAAAAAATCTCACACTAATACAAGCTGAGGTCACACAAATCGAAACACAGACAGACGCAACCGGTAAACAGCATGTGTGCGCTGTCCTTACAGCGCTGGGTGCACGTCATGCAGTCCATGCTGCGATCATTTGCGCCGGAACCTACTTACACGGGCGTGTCATCGTCGGAGATGTTATGTATGATTCCGGCCCGGATGGCATGCTCCCCGCTAAAGAACTCACAAAGTCTTTGCAAGCCCTCGGGCTGCGTACCATGCGGTTTAAAACCGGAACTCCGCCCCGGATCCATGCGGATTCCATCGACTACTCCGCCTTGGAACAGCAATGCGGCGAAACCGATGTTCCGCCATTTTCTGCCCGTACAGATCCAACTGTATACGCAGCGATGCCGCAGCTTCCTTGCTACATCGTGTATACCAATGAAAAAACGCATGCCATCATTCGCCAAAATCTGCATCGCTCACCGCTTTACAGCGGTGCCATTCACGGTGTCGGCCCGCGCTATTGTCCCTCTATTGAAGATAAGGTTGTCCGCTTCGCAGACAAAGAGCGCCATCAGCTTTTTTTAGAACCGGTTGGTCTGGATACCAAAGAGATGTATTTGCAGGGATTTTCTTCTTCCATGCCGGCAGATGTGCAGGATGCCATGCTTCGCACACTTCCCGGCTTTGCGCACGCCGATGTCATGCGTACAGCATACGCCATTGAATACGACTGCATTGATCCCACACAGCTGCGTCCGACGCTTGAGTTTAAATCTGTCTGCGGGCTGTTCGGTGCTGGCCAGTTTAATGGAACATCCGGTTATGAAGAGGCCGCTGCGCAGGGCCTGTTAGCAGGAATCAATGCTGCACTCTTCTGTAAAGGAGAAGAGCCGCTGATTCTAACTCGAGACAGCTCCTATATCGGAACACTCGTGGATGACCTATGCACAAAAGGAACCACAGAGCCATATCGTATCATGACCTCTCGCTCAGAATACAGACTGTTGCTGCGGCAAGATAATGCAGATGCCCGCCTCACCCCCTATGGGCGTCGTATCGGTTTAATCGATGATGCGCGCTGGCAAGCTTTTCAAACAAAGCAAACATTGATACAGGCAGAGGTCACACGCATGGAACAAACAACCATACACCCCAGTGAGTCGCTTTGTGCTCTGCTTGCCGTACAAGGCACCGAACCGCTGAAAGCCGGCATACGCATGGCAGAATTGCTTCGTCGGCCACAAATCGACTATGCCATGCTCGCCCCATACGATCCACAGCGGCCGGATTTACCGCAAGATGTTATCCGTACAGCGCAGATTTTGATCAAATACGAAGGATACATTCGCCGCCAAAAAGCACAGGTGGAAAAATTTCGGAAGCTGGAATCAATTCGCCTCCCGCAAGACTTAGACTATGCAAGCCTCGGAGGCCTGCGGCTGGAAGCTATACAAAAGTTAAATGCACTGCGACCGGAAAGCATCGGGCAGGCATCTCGCATCAGCGGCATTAGCCCCGCGGATCTCTCGGTTTTACTGATTCGTCTCGGCAAACGCTAAAAATGCCCTGCTGCTTCTCATTCCAATATGAAAACGGCCATTTTCCAAAATGAAAACGGCCGTTTTTTTGATATGGAGCTTTTTTATCGGTCACAGGAAAGTGCCGCATATACAGCGTCACGCATGGGGCGGTGAATATATCCAGCAAGGTCAACCCAGTGCAACACATGCTGGGTATACGCAATGGACAAGTGCATCGCGGGGTCCGCAAAAACCAACGCACCGGCGGCCCCGTCCCAGCCGATTTCTCCGTCATGTCCCATTCCATCGCAGCGCACTCGAACGCCTAATCCGTAGGTATACCCCGGACCGGAAGCACAGTTAAATGTCTTTTCCATCCCTTCGCTGCATTGCGGTGTTTGTAGCAATGCAATTGTCTCCGGTTGTAAAACACGATTTCCGTTTTGGCAAACGCCGCCACAAGCAAGCATATCACAAAACAATGCATAGTCTTCCGTGGTACTGACCAACCCCGCACCACCGGACTGATAGCGTTCGCTCAAAACATATTGATTTTCCATACTGTACTCAAAACCGTATTGTTTCCACCATAAATACTGTGCACAAAGTGCATCGGGTATGTGGTTTTTTTGTGCGAAAAAGGTATGTGTCATGCCGGCAACATCCAAAACCGCCTGTTTCATATAATCGCCGAACGACATGCCGCTTGCTACCTCAATCACCGCTCCAAGTACATCATGGCAAACACTGTATAAAAAACGCTCTCCCGGGAAAAACTGCAGCGGCTGCTGTGCAAAAGCACGTGCCATTGACCGTGTATCAGCCATGGGATCTGCTGCAAGCAATTCCTGCACGGAAGGCAAACGCAAATCATAGCTAAGCCCGGCAGACATGGTAAAAAGATGACGAAGCGTCATTTTTTCCTCTACATAAATTTTCTTTCCATCCCGCAGCAAATACATTTGCCCATATTCCGGCAGATACTTTGCAACCGGGTCATCCAAACGAATTTTACCCCGCTCCAATAATGTCAGTGCTGTAACAACCGTGATTGGTTTGGTGCAGGAATACATGTAGTATTGCGTTTGCGCACTGACCGGCTTCTGCCCTTCCTTGTCGCAGACGCCGTTCATATACCGATACAATTGCCTGTGATCTTGCATAACGATAATATCTGCTGACGGAATATGGTATTGTTGTTGCAGCACATCTATAACTGCCTGCAATTTTTGAAAGTCTGCCATGGCCTCTTTTCCTTTCTTTATCTGAAACAGACACGCTTTTTTTCAGCCGTCTGCCTCCAATAACTTTTCCAAAGATGCAAGGCGCACGCAGCAGCAAAAAACACGTGCAGCTTGCGAGAGCTCCGTGATACTCGGGTATGACGGTGCAATACGAAGGTTGGAGTCTTCCGGATCCGTTCCATAAGGAAAGGTTGCACCGGCTTTGGTCATCACTACGCCGCAATCACGCATAAGCGTCCAAATACGCTTGGCACAGCCCGGCATTGCATAAAACGAGATGAAATATCCACCGCGCGGGCTGTTCCAATGCCCCACACCAAGCGCTGAAAGCTCATCTTCCAGTGCGCCCAGAACTGTCTCAAACTTCGGCCGCAGCAAATCCGCATGCCGCAGCATATGTGCCCGTACGCCGTCTGCATTGCCGAAAAAGCGGACATGCCGCAGCATGTTCATTTTATCAAAACCGATGGTTTGCACCGACATGATTTTTTTGATTTCTGCAATATTCCGTGCTCCGGAAGCAATCATTGCAATACCGGATCCGGGAAAAGTAATTTTGGAAGTTGAGGAAAAAATATATGCCATATCCGCTTTCCCCACTGCCGTAAGTGCCGAAAACAAATTTTTCAGAGAATCCCCATGCGCATACAAATGGTGGATCGCGTAGGCATCATCCCAGAAAATACGAAAGTCCTCCGCGGCAGGAGTAAGTGCTGCAAACCGATCTACCGTCTCATCGGAATATGTAAAACCATCCGGATTGGAATATTTCGGAACGCACCAAATTCCCTTGACCGTCGGGTCATGATTAACATACTGCTCTACCAAATCCATATCAGGTCCGGTCGGACGCATAGGAATCGGGATCATTTCAATGCCCAAAGATTCGCAGATGGCAAAGTGCCTGTCATAACCGGGCGAAGGACACAGAAAACGAACACGCGGCAAGCACTTCCAAGGTGTTGAACCAAGCACGCCATACAGCATTGCCCGCGCCACAGTATCATACATGATATTTAAGCTGGAATTGCCACAAACAATAATATGTTCTGGCGGAATTTTCAAAAGATCGGAAAAAATTTCTTTTGCCTCCGGAATCCCATCCAACAGACCGTAATTCCGGCAGTCAACACCGTTGACCGCATAACAGGCATCGATACCGCCAATCGCAGTCAGCATGCCCTCACTGATACGTAATTGCTCAAGCCCGGGTTTTCCACGAGACATGTCCAGCTGCAGGCCCTGTGCCAGAAATGCATCGTAGCGCATTTTTTGCGACAGATATTCCTGCTGCAACTCTCGTCTGTTTCTTTTTGCGTAAGGGACGCTTGTTTCTACCATTTTTATCTCTCCAATTTTACGCTATTACAGGTTCCATAAAAAACCGCGGCAAGCGTATCGTCCTGCCGCGGAAACTTCGGTCAAAAATCAGCTTGCCCCGTTGTTCTGGGAAACGCCTCCACATCACGGATATTGGTCATCCCCGTAATATACATAATCAACCGTTCAAAGCCAAGACCGAAACCGGCGTGTTTTGTACCACCGTATTTGCGCAGCTCCAAATACCACCAATAGTCTTTTTCTCGCAAGCCGCAACGCTGCATCGCAGCTTGGAGATAATCCATCCGTTCCTCGCGCTGCGATCCACCGATAAGCTCCCCAACTCCCGGCACCAACATATCCATCGCAGCAACCGTTTTTCCGTCATCGTTCAGCCGCATATAAAACGCCTTGATCTGCTGCGGATAATCTGTAACAAATACCGGCTTTTCAAAAACCTTCTCCGTCAAATATCTTTCATGTTCCGTTTGCAGATCAATTCCCCAGGAAACGGGATATTCAAAATGCTCTTTGCTCTTTGTGAGCAAAGAAATTGCCTCCGTATAGCTTATGCGAGCAAACTCGTTTTCGACAAGATTGTGCAGCCGATGCAGCAAATCATGGTCGATATATGTGTTAAAGAAAGCCAACTCATCCGGACACTGCTCCATAACACGACGAATGACATATTTTATCATGTCTTCTGCCAATGCCATATCATCCTGCAAATCCGCAAATGCAATCTCCGGCTCCATCATCCAAAATTCCGCAGCATGTCGCGGCGTATTGGAGCGTTCAGCACGAAAAGTTGGACCAAACGTGTATACATTGGAAAATGCCATTGCAAATGTCTCTGCATTCAGCTGCCCGGAAACGGTCAGGTTAGCAGGCTTGCCAAAGAAATCTTCGCTGTAATCCACTTTTCCGTCCGATGTACGCGGCAGCTTCTCAAGATCCAGTGAGGTCAAGCGAAACATTTCCCCGGCGCCTTCACAATCGGAGCTTGTAATGATCGGTGTATTGACATATATGAACCCACGGGACTGGAAGAAAGAATGGATTGCAAACGCCGCTACAGAACGCACGCGAAACACCGCGTTAAATGTATTGGAACGCGGACGCAAATGGGCGATGGTCCTCAAAAATTCCAAAGAGTGTCGCTTTTTCTGCAACGGATACTCCGGCGTGGAAGCGCCTTCCACCTCAATGGAAGAGGCCTTCAACTCAAAAGGCTGCTTCGCCTGTGGCGTCAGCACAAAGGTACCGTGCACTAGCAGCGCAGCACCCACGTTTTGCTTTGCAATCTCTTTGTAGTTCTGAAGCTTTGCGTCCTCCAGAACAATTTGCAAATTGCGAAAAGTTGTCCCATCGTTCAGCTCAATAAATCCGAATGCATTGCTTGCGCGAATGGAACGCACCCAACCGCCAACTGTGATCGTTTGGTCCGCCCATACAGACGGATCGGAAAACAATTCTCGAAATTCAAGTCTTTTCATGGTATTGATACCTTTCTGCCTTATGCCCCGTTTTTTGCAAGGTGTTTTTGCAAATATTGCGGAAATGCAGCGTATTACGCCACGTATTATACTATATCACACTTAATTTTGCAACATTTTTCAATAAAAAAGCCAAAAATGATGCGCGCACATCAGGAACGTACCAGCTGTGCCAATCCGTCTGCAAAAGCATCCAAAAACCGCTCAGCCTGCACAAGAGTATTTTCAAACCCGAATGAAAGCCGAATTGTACACGCAGCCTGTGCAGCAGAAAGACCGAATCCTGCCAAAGCGGCAGAAATATGGCGAGAAGCAGATGCACAGGCGGAACCTGCCGAAATACAAATCCCTCGTGCTGAGAGAAAATGCAACATTGTTTCACTGCGAATGCCGGGTAATGTCAAAGATAAAATATGCGGCGCCCGACAGCCCTGCGGTGCTTCGTTGATCACAATATCAGCAAAACGCTTTTGCACTCGCAATTGCTCACACAGATATGCTCGGATTTCGGCCTGCGGGCTCCTTTGCTGCGAAAGCGACGCTGCTGCTGCACCAAAACCGACGATGCCGATCACGTTTTCCGTGCCGGAACGATACCCCTGCTCCTGCCCACCGCCAAAAATCAGCGGCGTCAGCTTTTTTGATTTATGAACCGCGGGGCTCACATACAACGCCCCCACTCCCTTCGGCCCACCGATTTTGTGTGCAGAAACAGATACAAGATCAATTCCGTACTGTTCCGGCAACACAGGAAGTCTGCCGAATGCCTGAACTGCATCGGTGTGTATTATTACATCGGGATTGATGCGTTTTGCAATTTTTGCTGCCTCTGCCACAGGATAGATTGCTCCTGTTTCATTGTTCACCGTCATAATGCTAACCAAAAAAGTTTGCGGCGTCATATACGCCGAAAAAGCATCTAAATCCAACCGGCCGGCACGTGTCGGCACACGGCACACACGTATGCCTTCTTTCTCCAAAGCCTGCGCGCAGCGCAAAACAGACGGGTGCTCGCTGTCGCTGATTAAAATTTGCCCGTTGCGATACTGCGCCTTAGCGTGCGCCGTACCAAACAACGCTAAATTGTTTGCTTCTGTCCCCCCGGCAGTGAACAGCACCGGGTCAAACGCGCCACAGCGGCGTACTCCAAGTACCCGCATAATTTGTTCTCGCGCAGTACGCACCGCTTTTTCCGCAAGTAAACCACATGCGTGCAAGGAAGAAGGATTCCCGTAACAGCTGTGCATGAGCTGTTCCATCTGTGTCAATGCAGCCTCCGTCAAAGGAGTCGTAGCACTGTTATCAAAATAAACCTCTGCACATGGTTTTATATCCGTTAATGCACACATCACGCAACTCTTTCTCAGCGAAACACAAAATTCGACTGGATTGCCACAGCTTGTTCCAGCATCGTATCAAACCGCTCTTGCGGTGCAGAATACGTATAGGTATAGATCACCGCATTGCGCTCTGCCAGCACCTGCATAAACTGATAGCTTTTCCCCGCAACCGTCCCAGAAAAAACATATTTCTGCGCACTTTCTCCGCCCAATGTCGTTTGGTTTTTTTCTTCTATGAGCTGAAAATCGGCAAAAGTATTTTCAAACTCTTCCCGATAGCTCTGCCAATATTCTTCCATAGAAGTTGCATTGCGGCTTTCACTGACTGCCGTCACACTGACAGAAATAGCAGAATCTTTTTCCGCATACGCGGAAAGCATTCCATGCGTTTCATCCTGCACCCAATTTTGGGGTACGTACAAAATATAGTCTCCGCTTTCATCTTGCATCCCTACATAACCACGTGGCGCATCTGGATCAGATGCTTGACAGGAAGTGAGAAAAACAAAATTGCAAAGACTGAGCAAAGCAACAACCAAACATACCATTTTTTTCATATTGCATTCCATTCTCCGCACATGCTGCGGCGTCACATTGTTAAAACTACTTTACATCATACAGGAGTTTCCCTGCGCATACAAGAGGCTGCTTGTAAATTTTCTCCGCAAATTCGTGCACGTAGTACACGATGCTGCGGTAATGCAAGCAACGGATCCTCTGCCAGAAATGCCTTTGCAGCCGCTAAAGCCTGTTGCAAAAGTTCCATATCCCGCTCCGGATCTGCTAACACAAATTGCAATGCGCCGCTTTGTGGATAGACGCCCCCCTGCCGCACGGCACTAACATAATCACCCGGGCCGCGCAAACGTAAATCCTCGTTTGCAATGGCAAAGCCATCACTGTGCTGACATACAATCTGCAGTCTTTGCCGCGCACTTTCACTTTCGGCTGCGCTGACCAGAAAACAATAAGACTTTTCCGATCCGCGCCCGACCCTACCGCGAAGCTGATGAAGCTGTGACAAACCAAATCGCTCCGCATTTTCGATCACCATAATAGTTGCTGCAGGAACATCAACCCCTGTTTCAATCACCGTCGTGGACACAAGAATATGCAATTCGCCGCGAGTAAACGCCTGCATGACAGCTTCTTTTTCGCTTGCCTTCATTCTCCCGTGGATTATCCCTACACCGACCTCACCCATGCGCTCTTTCAAATCCCTTGCGCATGCCTGTGCGCTCAACAAGTCATTTTCACCCTCGCCATGTTCGACGGTGGGACATACTACAAAAATTTGCCGCCCGGCCAAAGCCTGTTTGTGTAAATACAAAAGCAAGTCTTCTCTGCGCTGCGGCGTAATCAGATGCGTGCTGACAGGCTTGCGCCCGGGCGGCAGCTCATCCAAAACCGAGCTATCCATATCGCCAAACAGCAATTGCTGCATTGTGCGGGGAATCGGTGTTGCAGTCATCATCAAAACATGCACTCGTGCAGCCTTGTCGGCAAGCAGTTGCCTTTGCAACACTCCGAAACGCTGCTGCTCATCCGTAATCACCAGTCCAAGTTTGGCAAACTGAACCGTATCCTCCAACAACGCATGCGTACCAACCGCAAGAGAAACCGTCCCATTTGCAAACGCCTGCCTAATTGCACACTTTTCTGCAGCAGACATGGAGCCAACCAAAAGCTTCGGGCTGATACCAAAACACCCCAAAAATCGCTCTAACGTATCGGCGTGTTGCCGTGCCAACAACTCAGTGGGAGCCATAAGAACACATTGATACCCACTGTTCACTGCCATATATGCAGCCGCTGCAGCACATAGCGTTTTCCCACTCCCGACATCGCCGCTGAGCAACCGCTGCATCGGATGTGCAGCTATAGAAAAATCTTCCGCAAACTCTGCAATCACTCGACGCTGCGCTGCAGTCGGCGAAAAAGGAAGCGCGTCATAAAATGCATGCAAATCCGTATGTGTAAAACGGATGCCGGGCAATTGCATACGGCCGTTTCGATGCATATACAACTGCAAACCATAACAAAACAGCTCTTCAAAAATAATCCGCCTGCGCGCTTTGGCAAGTTCCTGTTCCGTCAGCGGCTGATGCATGCATCGCACTGCGAAGGACTGTGATGCCAGGCCATATGCCGTTCTCAACGATAACGGCAGCGGATCCGCGGGAGCATTTTCCGGCGAATATACAATGCCAAGTGCCTGAGAAATCGCATTGCGAATGAGCGATTGTGTCAAAGCGCCGCGTTCCGGGTAGACCGGCACAATCGCCGGCAGAGGAGCTTGCTCCGTATACGGCTCCAAATGCGGGTTTACAAAGGCTTTTTTCCCTGCCAGCATGGAACAACGCCCGTATATTCGATACTTTTTCTGCATCTCCAGCTGCTTTTTTCTATACGGCATATTGAAATAACACAGCAATACCTGCGCACTATCGTCGGCAACCGTACATAGCACCCTGCTCTTTTTCCCAAAGCGCTGTAAAACCGGTTGCGTCTGCACTGTGACAATGTGCGCACTCGTCTCAGCTACCGCTGCAGCAGACAGTGGTAGAACCCGGCCTCGCAATTCATATGCACGCGGATAAAATGCCGTCAGATCCCGCAGCGTATGCACACCGCATGCGGCAAACGCTTCAGCGCGCATCTGTGAAATACCGTGTAAAACGGTAAGCGGCGCTTCCGGTGTGCGGGCTTCCAATCCGACCCCTCCTTCTTGTTTCGTAACCGACTTAATGTCCCTGCAGCCAAGTAGCCCCAGCGACTGCATCCACAGTCAGCGCCACTGGCAGCGATACAACATGTTCCATCTTTTCCTGTACCAAAGCCATAACCTGTTCTGCATCTGCCGCAGCGCAATCAATCAGAAGCTCGTCGTGCACCTGCAAAATCAGTTTTGCATCAAATCCGCCATCTGCAAGTGCACGGTCAATCGCAATCATCGCCATTTTGATAATATCCGCCGCAGTTCCCTGAATCGGGCTATTCATTGCAACCCGCTCCCCAAAAGCCTGTACTTGCTTTTTCGGAGAAGACAATTCCGGAATGTACCGCCGTCTTCCGAACAGCGTCGTAACATATCCACTTTCCCTTGCCCTGCAAACAACATCCTTCAGATATGCCGCAACCCCAGGATACGCAGACAAATAGGAGGCAATATATTCTCCCGCCTCCTTTTTTGTTATGCCTAAATCTTGTGAAAGCGAAAAGTCTCCTATGCCGTATACAATTCCAAAATTGACAGCTTTCGCACGTTTACGCTCCTCACGGCTCACTTGTTCTGGCGGAACACCGAACACTGTGCTGGCAGTTGCAGTATGGATGTCCACCCCATTTTCAAAAGCAGATAGCATCGCACTGTCCTGAGAAACAGCGGCAAGCAAACGCAGTTCTATCTGAGAATAATCAGCGTCTATTAAAACACGATTTTCCGCTGCCGGCAGAAAAAATCGTCTGAGTTCCCTGCCGAGTTCCGTACGAATCGGAATATTTTGCAAATTCGGTTCCGAAGAAGAAAGCCGTCCGGTCGCTGTCACTGTCTGATGAAACGTGGAATGCACACATCCCTGCGCGTCTGCAACTTTCAGCAAACCGTCTGCGTAGGTTGATTTGAGTTTTGCAACCTGCCTGTATTCCAGAATATCATTAACAATCGGATAATACGGCTTTAGGCGCTCCAAAACCTCCGCAGAGGTAGAGCGTCCGGTTTTGGTCTTTGCGCGGCACGGCAGTCCCAAACGATCGTATAACACCTCTGCCAACTGTTTTGGGGAAAGAATGTTAAAATGCATACCGGCGGCACAATAGATACGCTCAGCATATACTTCACACAAAGCACCCAGTTGCTCTCCGAAATCACGAAGGCCTGTGCAATCGATGTGAAAACCGCGCTTTTCCATATCACAAAGTACTGCAGCCAGTGGCAGCTCCACCGTCTGATACAGCGTAAAAGCACTCTGCTCGCGAAGTAACATCTCAATTTTTTCCCAAAGTGTATACAGTTGCACAGCGCAACCGCTTCCGCAGGAAGCAAGGGGTTCTTTCAAATATTGCAACACCAGCCGTTCCGGCGAAAACCCGCCCTGCGCAGCATCCAACACATATGCACCAAGCAAAACATCCGCCCGGACATTTCTCACGGAATATCCTGCTGCATCCATGCGATGATAAAAATGCTTAGCATCGTATACAATCAGAGTTTCCGTGCGCTGCGCAAATAACGGTGCAAACTGCATAAAAGGTCCCAGGCAAACCCCATGTGTGGCAAAAGGTCCGGCAGCGTACACCGTATCGTCCTCAGCAATCCATACAGCCATTTGCCCTTGCTGCTTCGCAAACACCTGCGGTGTCATATACTGCATTTCCACTTCGCTTTTTTCCGGAATATCCGTTTGTTCCTTTGGCAAGCGACGCAGAAAAACGGAAAAGGAAAGCTCAGCAAACAGCGCGCGCAGTTTGTCGGTATGCATCCCGGTATATGTCGCTTCCTCTAAGGTGAACGGCAGCGGAGCGTCCCGGCAAATAGTTGCGAGATAGCGCGAGTCAAAAGCGCTTTGCTGACCGGCTAGCAATTTTTCCTTTTGTCCTTTGGGAATCGGCGCATCTGCAAGCGCCGCATAAATTTCTTCCAGCGTCCCATACTGTGCAACCAGTTTTAGTGCGGTCTTCTCCCCAATACCCGGAACCCCCGGTATATGGTCGGAAGCGTCTCCCATCAAAGCCTTGACTTGTACAAACTGTGA
The DNA here is from genome assembly GCA_034086705.1 of Eubacteriales bacterium. Lineage (GTDB taxonomy): Bacteria > Bacillota > Clostridia > Oscillospirales > CAG-272 > UMGS1225. Next base: position 19,944 of record JAXDZV010000039.1, read on the forward strand.
TGCGTCAATACCATATTCTTCGTGAAATTTTGTCGTATCAAAGCAAACAGTTTCCCGGTTTGTTGCAAGCAACACCGTACTTTTGGGGCCTATTAGCTGCAATGCATCTCTGTCACCTGTCAAAAGATACGAATGGACATCCGCAGCACATGCCATCTGTGCCACTGTTCCGAGAATGTCGTCTGCCTCATATCCCGCCAGTTCTGCCACGGTAAAGCCAAGGGCCTCAGCACATGCTTTTGCATACGGAAATTGCTCAAGCAGTTCCTGCGGCATCGGACGGCGCCCTGCTTTATAGTCCGCATAAGCTTTATGCCGAAACGTCGGTTCCTTGCGGTCAAACGCTACAACCGCATACGCAGGCTGCAGCGTCTCCAGCTTTCCCATCAGCACATTGCAAAAGCCATAGAGCGCATTGGTATGCAGCCCGGCTGCATTTGTCAGCGGACGGATACCATAAAACGAACGGTTGAGAATGCTGTTTCCATCCACACACAACAAGTTTTTCATGCTACAAACGCCTCATTCTTCTGAATTATTTGTATCGTTTGCCTGATGGATCGTTAACTGAGGGAAAGGAATCTCTATCCCCTGCTGTTGCAGTGTCTGTGCTACTTGCTCTGTCAAGCTGTAATAGGCATTCCAATACTCTGTGCCATGCACACAGACGCGCAGCAAAAAATTCAGTGCACTTTCTCCCATTCCGGTCATCCGCGCAAATACAGGCTGATCGTGCAGCACCAACGGATGTGCAGCTGCTACATCACAGAGTAACCGCTTGACCTGTTCAATATCTGTACCGTATGCCACGTCGACTCGAATTTCTACCCGGCGCATCTGCTCCACTGAGTAGTTTGTAATGTTGGTATTGGTTATCGTGCCGTTAGGTAATGTAATCCGTCTACCATCCAGTGTAACAATCACCGTATAAAACGGAGTAATATCGTGTACTGTCCCGCTAACACCGGCCACCTCGATATAATCGTCTACAGCAAACGGTTTAAAAAACATCAACATCAGGCCGCCCGCAAAATTGCTCAAAGAACCTTGCAAAGCAAGGCCAATTGCCACTCCGGCAGAAGCAAGCAGCGTAACAAAAGAAGTCGTCGGAACACCGAGCAACATCGCCGCACTGACAATCACGACAATATTCAAAAGAATTTTTAAAAAACTCAAAAGAAAGGTCTGTAGACTTTTATCCAGTTTTCCAAAACCTTTTCCCTTACCGATTTGCTTGCAAAGAAAGGAAACCATCTTCAGACCAATCACCAAAATAGCAAATGCACCGAGAAGACGCAGCCCCGCACTTGCGGCAAAGGAACGGATACTCTGCCAAATTTCTTCCACGGTTACTCCCCTCCCTTGTTTTCGGAAATACGATAGGAGGGGCTACTTGCCGCAGCAAGTACCGTCGTTCCTTTTTGTACGGAATGCGTCAGCCACACATTCCCGCCAATAACGCAATCGTCTCCGATATAGGTTTCCCCGCCGAGAATCGTCGCTCCGGCATATACAATTACCCGATTTCCCAAATTTGGGTGCCGCTTAATTCCCTTGACCGGATGGCCGTTTTCGTCTGTATCAAAACTTTTTGCACCGAGCGTTACGCCTTGATAAAGCTTGACATGATCTCCGATCACCGTCGTCTCACCGATAACAACTCCGGTGCCGTGATCAATAAAAAAATATTCTCCAATTTGTGCGCCCGGATGGATATCAATCGCCGTTATACAATGCGCGTACTCCGTCATAATACGTGGCAGCATCGGCACAGAAAGCGTATAAAAAAGATGTGCCAGCCGATAAATGCTGACTGCCTGAAAAGACGGATATGCTAAAATAATCTCTGCCTTACTTTTGGCCGCAGGATCCCCATCGTATGCTGCCTGAATATCTGTTTGCAAAGTTTGTTTGACCGCCGGCAACGCCGCAAAAAACGCAGAAAGCACTTCTTGCTGTCTTTGCGATGGCAGCAATCTTTGCAAAATAGAACACAGACGTGCCTGCGCTTTTTGCAAACGATAGCATACAGTAATCTGTGTAGGAGATTCACATGCATCACAGCTGCAAAAAATATGGGGATACAGGGCGCTTTGCAGTTCCTCTATCAGCGCCTTTATATCTTTCTTCAGCCCCGCGAGACTACCATGTGATTGCTCTGCATGCGGCTCAGCTTCACACAACTTCCGGGCAATCTGCGTCAATGCCATCGTGTCTTCACATACTTGCTTCATAAACAGAACCCTCCAAGCAACATTTCGTTATATTGTAGCACTCAGCACTGCTTTTGTCAACCAAACCATCCCCTGTCCCTTTGCAAAGCAGGTAAAAAATGATAAATATTTCTCAAAATCCCCCCCGATTGCTATTGATTTTTTTTGGTTTGTGCGTTACAATAGTTTGGAATTAAAGAACTAAGGAGACAAGACAATGGCGGGATCTTTCAGAAGAATTGGTATTTTGACCTCCGGCGGAGATGCACCTGGCATGAATGCAGCAATCCGTGCAATTACACGGGCCGCACTTGACAGAGGTGTCGAGGTTATGGGTATATATAAGGGCTATCGCGGTATGATTGACGATGAGATGAAACTACTCAGTGCACGCGATGTTTCCGGTATCATCACGCGCGGCGGAACCGTTTTGTTTTCCGACCGCTGTGATGAATTCAAGACCGAAGCCGGTATGCAAAAAGCAATCGCAAATTTAAAGAAAAACCATATTGACGGCATTGTTGCCATTGGTGGTGACGGAACTTTTCGAGGTGCAACAGACCTGTCCGACCGGGGCATCCCCTCTGTCGGTATTCCCGGAACCATCGACAACGACATTGCGTCTACCGATTATACCATCGGCTTTGACACAGCACTGAATACAATTCTTGCAATGGTAGACCGTCTGCGCGATACCTGCGAATCGCATGCGCGCTGCAGCGTGGTCGAGGTAATGGGAAATCATGCGGGCGGTCTCGCATTGCAAAGTGCGATTGCCTGTGGTGCTTCCGTAGTCAGCGTAGGAGAATTCGAATTTGATGAAGACGCTTGTATGCACAAAATTGCACAGGAAAAAGCAAACGGGAAAAGAGAATTTATTGTTATCGTTTCTGAGGGCAACGGGAACTTTGCAGAGCAACTGGCAACGCGTATTCATGAGAAGGTCGGTGTTGAAGCCCGTTTCGCGCGTCTCGCCCATGTACAAAGAGGCGGATCGCCCACGTTACGCGACCGTCTGATTGCAAGCCAATTCGGTACGGAAGCTGTTGATCACCTGCTGGCCGGCGAGAGCAACATCGTCATGTGTTATAAAGGCGGAAAGATCGTAGCAACCGACATCGATTACGCACAAACGCTTGACCGTATGTATAAACATAAACTCACACCTGAACAGTTGGAGAAAATTCCTGCCGAACAACGTGCACAAATGGAAGCATACTGTGCAAACCGTTTGGCGGAACTACGTGCGCTGTATGATTTAACATATCGTTTGGCAAGATAAGTCTTTTATCGTTTTACACTACTTTACAAAAAAACGCAGTTCTGCTTGAGCTGCGTTTTCCCTTTATGATACCGTATGCAAACATACCTGTGCATTGACTGCGCTGCACACAGAAAACACAAACCGGTCATGCACCAGCGTTCGATAGTAAACTCCCTGTGTGGGGTCTGCGTCCCGTAACACCGTAAAATTGTTCAGAGAGCTGGCAAGGCCACATCCCGTATACTTTACATAACTTTCTTTCCGCGTCCACAACCGAAAAAAAGCCTCCGCAGGAGATGTCTTTCGATTCGCCTGAAAGTATGCCGCTTCACATGGCGTAAAATACCGCAAAACCAATGCATCTGCCGCGGGAGGCACAGCTTCTGCCTTTTCCACATCGGCACCAATATTCTCTGAATACAGGGCACATAAGGCACCACCATCTGTATGTGAGAGGCTAAAGGAAAGCGACTGATTCGCAAATATCGGTTTACCACCCGGCAAAATTTCGTACGTACAATCACATTCCGCAATGCCGTGCGCAGCCAATGCCTGTTCCAAAGCAACGGAAGCAGCATAGGCATCCCATTTAACTCGTTCGCATCGAGCCGATTCGATCTTTTCACGTCGCCATGCAGAGAAAGCAGAAAGCCTTGTGATATAGTCTGCCGGCAGCACCGGCATGTAGTACCAATACAGCTCCAAATCCATGTTTGCCACTCCTTTCGCCCAGTATATCATATCGCCAAGAATTTGTCAAAATTCTTGTATTTCTTCAAAAAATATGCTATCATTGAATCAGAAAATACGGAGGATACGGGATGAACCAACATGTCATTCCTGACGCATTTGCACACGGGTATTTGGCACATAAAACACTTTCACAGCATGAAAAGATTGCCTACGGATTGCTTTGTTCTGCACAAAACACTGAGATTTCCTTTTCCGATGCTGTTTTACCGATTGTGCAGTGTACACCGCCCGGCGCGGGTTGCCGCTATCATTTCGGCAATGGCATTGAAGTGTTTTATGACCTTGCAAAGCAATGCAAAGACTTTCCGGACGCAAAAGCAAAGCTTGCGCAAAATTGTGCCGAAATGACCAAAGAATACAGCTCCATGACCAATTGGCAAACCGGCTGCGGACTCAAAATTTCAACCGCCGGCGCCGGTTGGGGCGGCGGTTGGGGTGGACACGGCAACCCTGACTATGCACGGCTGCTCACACTCGGCACAACCGGCATTCGCACTTTGATTGAACAAAACAGCACAGCTCATCCGGAATCCGCCGATTTTTATCGAGGCTGTGCAATAACGATGGATGCAATTGACACGCTTGCCATGCGTGCTGCTGTGGCCGCAAAAGAAGAAGCCGCCGCGCAAGGGGATTCCGAGCGCCGCATGCAACTTCTACAGCTTTCACAAGCACTTGAGCATGCGCCGAAATATCCGGCTACAACATTTTTGCAAGGAATTGCAGCCTTTTTTCTCGTATTTACTTTTGAAGGTGTCGATTCTCCCGGTAGATTTGACCGTTATTTGGGCACCTTGTATGAACAAGAAGAGGCCTCAGTACGATATGCGTTACTGGGCCGCCTATGGGATGCGTTTCACACGGTGCGTGCCTGGAATCTGACAATCAGCGGTTCCGATGCATTCTGGAACGACCAAACCAATACGCTCAGCTACGATATTTTGCGCATCGCCGCTGAAAAGCGGTATCAAACGCCAAATTTGACAGCACGGGTACATCGTAACACCCCACAACTTTTTTGGAAAGCAATTGCTGCAACCCTATCCACCGGTAGCGGTCTGCCAGCCATTTACTCAGATGAGGTCGTATGCCCGGCACTTGAAAAAATTGGTATCCCTTCGCAGGACAGTCACGATTATTGCCTGAACGGTTGCAATCAAATTGAAATCATGGGCAAAGGCCATATGGGGCTGGAAGACGGCGAGGTCAATTTTGCAAAGTGTCTTGAATTTGCACTGTGGGACGGCAAGGACACTCTCAACGGCGAACAGATCAGCATCCACACAGGCGATGCAGCACGGTTTACATCTTACGATGCGGTAGAAACAGCTTTTTTGCAACAGCTTACAGCCGTCACAGAGGCAGTAGCCGCATCCTCGAATGCGCACCAAGCAGCCATTGCTGCGTTTTCTCCCAATCCATTGCGATCCTGCTTGACGCGGGGTTGCTTGGAAAAAGGAAAGGACTATCGCAACGGCGGACCACTGTACAATCACGGAGAAATTTTAGCGGAAGGCATTGCAGATGCCGCAGACAGTCTGCGCGCTATCCAACAAGTCGTTTTTGAAGAACACTGTGTCACAATGCAAGAATTGCTACAGGCACTTTCAGCAAATTTTGTCGGCTATGAACCATTGCAACGTAAACTTGCAAGCTGCGAGAAATTTGGTAACGACATAGACGGAGTTGACCGAATTGCTGCACGCATCACCGCACATTTTCTGTCTACCCTCAAACAGATACCTACATACCGCGGTGGAATTTTTACAGGCGGGTGCAGTCCTTATGACCGTGCAGCAGAAAACGGCCGGCATACCGGTGCCCTCCCGGAGGGACGGTATGCACGCGAAGCGCTGTTTGCAGACAGTATTGGTGCCGTTCCCGGACAAGACGTCAACGGTCCAACGGCTTTGTTATGTTCAGCGCTGAAATATCCGCAAGGAGAGTGCGGAAGCGGCTTTATTCTCAATCTTAAGTTTGACAAAACGCTTTTTAACTCCACACGCGGGCAGTCGGCTTTTATTGCACTTGCAAAAACCTATCTTTTCAGCGGCGGCCAGACGCTGACAGCAACCGTTGTCAGCAAAGAAGAACTACTGGATGCGAAGGTGCATCCGGAACGGCACCGAGATCTGATCGTCCGCGTCGGCGGTTACAGCGATTATTTCACCAACTTGGAGGCAGGGCTGCAAGATAACGTCATTGCGCGGTCTGAACTTACCGTATGAAAGGACTTGTTTTCCGCATACAGCGCTTTTGTCTGCATGACGGTCCAGGCATTCGGACAACTGTTTTTCTGAAAGGCTGTCCGCTGCACTGCGTTTGGTGTCACAACCCTGAGGGGCAGGACTCCCATATACAGCTGCTCTACGATGCCGCGCGCTGCACCAGCTGCGGTGCGTGTGCGGCAGCCTGCCCCTCGAACAGCCGAACACCACAGCATTTTGCGCCGAACCGGTCGCTGTGTACCGCGTGCGGCAAATGCGTCTCCGTCTGCCCAATGCAAGCAAACAGCATTGCCGGGATGTACATGCAAGCTGAAGATGTACTCACCAGTGTGCTGCGCGATCGCAATTTTTTCCAAGCATCCGGCGGCGGCATGACCCTTTCCGGTGGCGAACCATCGGCACAAAGCTCCTTTTCACTGGAGCTACTGCGTTTGGGACGACGTGCAGAATTGGATCTTTGCATAGAAACAGCCGGATGCGGCAGTAGCGCTTTTTATGAGCAGGCTGCCGCACTCGGCTGCAGATTTCTTTTTGATTTGAAATGTATGGATCCGCAAAGACATCTCTCACTCGTCGGCATGCATCTAAAACCAATTCTGGAAAACCTGGAACGTCTTATGACACAAAAAGCACCGATTGTGCTACGGCTTCCGCTGATTCCGTCCTGTAATGACTCTGCTTTGGATACAGCGGCAATGCGAACCTTTTTATCTACGCAGCGCGGCCGCTTCGAAACCGTACAAATTCTTCCATACCATCCGTTGGGAGAGAGCAAAGCAAAAAAACTGCAACGTTTACCGATATGCGGCATTACAGCCCCCACACACGCACAAATTGAAGCATTTGCCGCCGCAATCAACCCAGGTGGCATTTCTGTTGAAATACTCTGATGTTGTATGTTTTAGCATCCACGCCAGCTGCTGTTCGGACGCGCTCCGGATAGCAGCAAATTTTATAGGTTGGCGCGCTTTGATCTGGAAAGCAATATATAACATAAAATACAAATCACGATCGAGCAAAGCGAACCGGCTGAAGAAGATAGCCCCATCGGAAGCAAAGTCTGTGGAAAAAGATGTGACATCACATACGCGCCTGGAACTCTGACAAACACAATCGAAATCGCATTATGCAAAAAAGACAGGCCTGATTTGCCCAGTGCACAAAAATACCCACTGAAGCAAAAGTGAACCCCTGCCAGCAGCACATCAAAAGCATATCCGTGCAAATATGCACTACCGGCCACCGCCGTGGCAGCGTCTGTGGTAAACAACCCTACTGCCTGCAGTGCCGCAAATTGCATTAGCAAGACTGCCAGCGTTCCATATAAAACGCCTATTGCAATAGCGTACCACATGGTTTGCTTTGCACGCTGAAATTTTCCTGCGCCGATATTCTGTGCACTGAGTGCAGAAACAGTACAAAGTAAAGTGGAGGGAAGCAAGAATAAAAAACCGATAATCTTTTCTACAATACCTACAGCTGCAGCATCTGTAAGACCGCGTCGATTAGCAATCACCGTAATCAGAATAAACGAAACTTGTATAAACCCATCCTGCAGAGCCACCGGCGCACCGATACCGAAAATACCACCCATAATCGATCGATTCGGGTGAAAATCTTTTTTTTGCAGCTGCACAATGCGTCGTGCACGTATGATACAAACTGCAAAAAGCACGCTAATCGCCTGTGAAATTGTCGTGCTGAAAGCCGCGCCCGCCGCACCAAGCCGCATCCCGCCAATCAACCAATAGTCAAGCCCGATATTACAAACACAGGCAACCGCAATGAAGGCAAGCGGGCTTTTGCTGTCTCCCAATCCGCGAAAAATTGAACTGATGATATTATAGGCTGTGATAAAGGGAATACCCGCAAAACAAATTCGTAGATAAGCCACCGCTTGCTCTACAGCCTCTTCCGGTGTGCTCATCAGCGCAACAATCGGCCTGACCAGTAAAATAAGCAAAAGTGTCAAAGCCAGGCTAAGACCTGCAAACAAAATTGCCGTGTTGCCGATACGTGCTCTCACGGCGCTATGATCCTGCTTACCGACCGCCTGCGCAATCAACACTGTTGAGCCCATCGCTAAGCCAACAATCATCACAGTCAACATGTGCATCACCTGTGAACCGATAGAAACAGCCGTCGTTGCCGCTACATCCTCATACTGCCCAACAATAAATAAATCCGCAAGCCCATACAGCGTTTGTAAAAAATAGGACAGCAGAAATGGAAGCGCAAACCGAGTCAAACGCGCCAATACACTGCCGCGTGTCAAATCATTTTGCATTTGGTGACACACCTTCTTTTCAGATTATGATCACACCAAAAGAAACAGCAGAGTCATGTACCACATGACTCTGCTGTTTTTGAAGTAATTTGCCGCATTACGATATGTTCGTACGGTTAATCCACCTCATACTGTTCGAACATCTTCTGCATTGCCGTCTGAATACGAGCCTTCTGAGATTGATAGAAAGAAGCAATATTTGCATTGCCACTGTTATACATCTGCATCAAATTGTCTGTAAAGCCACCCCAGTTGCAAATCAAACCGAAATCATATGCGTGTGTATCGTAAATCAAATCCAACATTCTGTCGGATTCCTCGTCACGCGTCAGATTTCCTTCCAGAAGCTTATCATAGAAAGCAGGCGTAATTGTATACATAGACTCGTAGCTCAAAGCCTCCAGAACATATCCTGTGCTTTCAAGATCGGTATTGGCAATCGGCACGCAAAGGAAAGTCGTTCCATATTCGTGTACCGGGGAGATATACTCCGCCTGTGCGGTGTCGTATTTCGGGAACGGAATAATTCCGAATGAGAAATCAAACGGTGTTTCACGCAACATCAAAATCGAAGCCATGTAATCTGCCATAAACAGAAGTCTGTCTTCCGTCAGCATCGTGGAACGGGCATCTCTGAGATTCGTCTTCAAATGCCAGTTAAAAGACCAATTCGCACGCGTCATATCAGTTAAATCTTTCCAAAATCCGTATGCCTTATCACCGCCGAAAGATTCGCGCATCGGCACTTCAGGATCCGAAGTAACGGTACCCAGCTTGATCCCTGCGGCGTTCAAAAAGCCGACGTAGGAACACTGCGGGTAGCTCAAACCGTATGCATCGTTTGCGTCGTACTTTGTGTTACCATCCAAGTCGTTTCCAACAAAGGATGCCATAGTGACCATTTTATCAAAAGTCCACTCGCCATCGTCTACAATGTCATACAACGATTTGCCGTCAGCCCCGAAAGCAGCTTCGTTGATATACTTGTCGTACATTTCCTTATTGTACACAATCGCATAGGTTGCGCGTTTATTGTTGATACCATAGTCACCGACAAGGAAGTAGAGTCTGCCGTTCAAAGTGCATTCACTGACCATCTTTTGATCCCACCACTCATTTGTCGGATCAATAGAACTAATTTCGTTTACATCTGCAAGATATCCTGTCAGAGCTAAATTGACACAGTCCGCAGCACGCGTAGAAATAGCCTGAAACGCACCATCGTTACTGTCCAAACTGTTCTTAATCATTGCATATGCACCGTCTTGCGAAGATTCAAGGCCGTATGGCTTACCCATATCGATACCGTAAGTCTCGCTCAGCGTCAGATTTCTGGAAATAATCGCGTCGTAAATCGGATCGCCCGCCGCACTGCTGTTTTCCTCTCTCCAAAAATCATCGCCGTCATTCCATCCCTCGGATGCACAACAAATCGTAAAAGTCTCACCGCCGTAATTAAAACTGCTCGGAATGCCGGAAGGTACTTTGTCGCTCGGTGTATTCGTTTGAGAAGATGTTACCTCTCCGGGCTTTGTATCGTCCTTACAGGAAGCAAGCACAAACGGAACCAAAAGCAACAGCACAAAAAGTACCGCCAACACTCTGGTCATTTTTCTTTTTTTCATAATAGTTGGTATTTCTCCCTTCTGCATAGCACATGACTTTCGACTATCATATTAGCATAATCTCGACAGAATTGTCAATACGCTTTTGTAAAAAAGGCACAACTTTCCTGCTTTTTTCGCGCTATTTCGGCAGAATACGCCGTGCCTTGTCTTGCTTGCGGCATATGCTTTCTTAACGAATTGTAAATTTCCCGGCGAACCGGTAGCGCACAAAAAGTGATTGTGCTATAATGATATGAATGGATATACCCTTTTCAGAAGTGTTATTTCTGTCAATACAAAGAAAGGTAATCATATGACCGCATATAACGAAACCGCAGCATGCACTGCTATCTGCATTCCTACAAAAATTCCAACCGTTTTTCCGGACAGCACCGTAAGTCTTGAGATCGACCAAAAGGAGCTCTTTACCGCCTGTAAGAATGCTTTTCGACACGAAAAGATGCTTTTTTGCACTGCCAAACGTCCTGACTGTGATGTAGTCCGCACGCCGAAAGACCTGTACGAAACCGGCTGCCTGGCCCGAGTTGAGCAGATCATTATGCGCGCAGACAACTGTATGCATCTGCTGCTGCGCGGAGAAAGCCGGGCACACGCGCTTCGCTTCCTGAAAAAAAGTGAAGGAGCGTTTTATGTCACGGCACTGCCATTCTCTCCCGCTCCAGTAACAGACGTTACCGCAGAAGCCGCACTGTTGCGCGAAATGCAGCAGCTGCTCCGGCGGTACGCAGCCGCTATTCCGGGGCTTGCTTCCGAAGAGTTGTTGAGCGAAGCAGCAAAATTACAGCAGGCTACTGCCATGGCAGATTTTGTAGCTATGCACGTTCTGCAGGACCCTGTCCGCAAGCAAGCACTGCTGGAACAGGCAGATCCGTTGGAACGACTTCGTATGGCCGCCTCTTTCCTTTTGGGCGACACGGAAATTTTGGAGCTGCAGCAGACCATTCATAAAAAAGTAAAAGAACAAGTCGAACGGAGTCAAAAAGACTTCTTTTTGCGCGAACAACTGCGTGTTATTCAAAATGAACTCGGCCGTCCCGCCGGCGCAGAAGGGGATGACGATGCAGACTATTATGAAGAGGGCGACACAGACGACCTGGCAGAATACCAGGCACGCATTGAAGCTCTTGCACCGTTGACAACCGAAGAAGTCACTACTAAGCTGCAAAAAGAACTGCGGCGTCTGGCAAAGATGCCATTTGGCAGTGCAGAAAGCAGTGTGTTGCGAAATTATTTGGATGTTTGTTTGGAATATCCCTTCGGCAAGAAAACCGAAGACCGCATTGATATTTCCGTAGCGCAGCGGATTTTAGACCGAGATCACGACGGCTTGCAAAAAGTCAAACAGCGCATTTTGGAATACCTGGCTGTGAAACAACAAAGCCCCGAGTTAAACGGTCAAATTCTCTGTTTGGTTGGCCCGCCTGGCGTTGGAAAAAGCTCTGTGGCTGCCTCCATTGCAACGGCAATGAACCGTAAATTTGTACGTGTGGCACTGGGGGGCATTCGAGACGAGGCAGATATTCGCGGACATAGAAAAACCTATGTTGGCTCTATGCCCGGCAGAATTGTCAGCGCGATTTCGCAAAGCGGTGTCACAAACCCTCTGATCTTGCTTGATGAGCTTGACAAGCTCACTCGCGATGCTCACGGTGACCCTTCTTCCGCTTTGCTGGAAGTGCTTGATCCGGAACAAAATCGCTCTTTCCGTGATCACTTTATGGAAATCCCCATAGATTTGTCGGATTGTGTGTTCATCGCCACGGCAAATACACTGGAAACAATTCCCACACCGCTGCTTGACCGTGTTGAAATTATCGAGCTCTCTTCCTACTCTAAAGAAGAAAAGCTGAAAATATTGCGGCATCATCTGCTTCCAAAGCAACTCCGCCGCCACGGCCTTACACCAAAGAGCATCCATCTAACAGACGGTGCCGCAGTAACCCTGATTGAAAAATACACAAGAGAGAGCGGTGTGAGAAATCTGGAGCGCGAACTTTGCGCTTTGCTGCGCAAATGTTCCATGGAGCTTCTGCAAACAAATGTCGCCCCCATCCGCCTCACCTCCAAAAAAGTAACAGAGTTGCTGGGAAAACCGAAAATATTGCCACAAGAGATTTCCGCGCAGGATGAAATCGGCGAGGTCAACGGTCTTGCATGGACTGAAAGCGGCGGCGACATGCTAAAAATTGAAGTGCTTGCCCTACCCGGGAACGGGAAGCTGGAACTAACCGGCTCTTTGGGAGACGTCATGAAGGAGTCTGCAAAGGCAGCCGTAAGTTATGTACGCGCACATGCGGAAGAACTCGGTATTGCACCGGATTTTGTACAAAAGACGGACCTTCATATTCACGTACCGGAAGGAGCCATTCCCAAGGACGGTCCCTCTGCCGGTGTCACCATGATCACTGCATTGGCCAGCGAGCTGTCCGGCAGAGCTGTCCGGCGCGACATTGCCATGACCGGCGAAATCACATTGCGTGGTAAAGTGTTGCCCATCGGCGGTCTACGAGAAAAGACAATGGCAGCCGCGCGTGCAGGCATACATACAGTTCTTTTTCCGGAAAAGAACATACCCGATCTTTCAGAATTAGATCCCAATGTACGCAGTCATTTGAATCTGATTCCGGTCAAAACAGCAGATGAGGTGCTCAAAATTGCACTGACCCCTAAAAAAGAGATGAAAAAAAGCACCTGCAAAGCACTACACAGCCGGGCGTCACGCTTATCCGCACAGGAATGCAACGATGTGTCGCTGCGCCGTCAGGCAGATGCGCAATGAAGGGGAAAACACCGTGGAACAAGCCGCAAAAATCGCAGGAATCAATCTGCAAAACGCCGCACTGCATATCACCGCAGGGCTTCGCGAACAATTTCCCACTGACGGGCTTGCGCAGTTTGCCTTTTCCGGTAGATCTAACGTCGGTAAAAGCTCTCTGATCAATACATTGCTCGGCCGTAAAAAGCTTGCACGTGTCAGTGCGGAACCCGGAAAAACAATTACAGTCAATTTTTACGAAATAGACCACACCTTTTATTTGGTTGATTTACCCGGCTACGGTTTTGCAAAGAGACCCCCGCAGGACAAGCAGCGCTGGTCTCGTTTGACAGATTCTTATTTTCGGGCAAACGATGCTTTGCGCTTAGTAATTCAGCTAATCGACTTGAAAGTCGGCCCAACAAAAGATGATGACATTATGCTCAATTGGTTGTATCAGACACGCACGCCGTATATCATCGTAGCAACCAAAGCAGATAAATTAAATGCCACGCAAAGACGTGAAGCGATCGCTGCATTGGAACAGGACCGCATGATCCTGCGCGGCACACGGGTAATTCCTTTTTCATCGCACACTGCGCTGGGACGAGATGAAGTTCTTGCAGCGATCGTTCACATGCTCGGTGCAGACACCCCGGCACCGAAATCATAAAAGCGAGGAAAAGCGCCTATGTTATCCAGATTCACCTCTTTGTTTTCCGATCTGCCCCTATTTTTGCTGCGCATCCCGGTGGTGCTGCTTGCATTAACAGTGCATGAATGTGCACACGCACGTGCAGCAGAAAAACTCGGAGACGGTACCGCCCGCGCATTCGGTCGTATAACGCTGAATCCGTTGAAACATTTAGACCCAATTGGTGCGCTTATGCTGCTTCTATGCGGATTTGGCTGGGCAAAACCCGTACCGATCAACAGCAGAAACTTCAAAAAACCGCGTTCGGGCATGGCGCTGACTGCCTTGGCAGGTCCTCTTTCGAACCTCCTGCTCGGTTTTTTAGGATGCGCTCTGTATAAAGTATTATTGCTCATATTCACGCGCTGCGGCTTCATATCCGGCAATATGATTTTGACCTCCTCTTCCTTTTCCGCATCTCTGATTCAATATTCTGTTTCATTTGCCGTTCTGTTTTATAGCATAAACATTTCCCTGGCAATTTTTAATCTTCTGCCGATTCCACCACTGGATGGCTCCAGACTGCTCGGGCTTTTGCTCCCCGCCAAATGGTATTATACCGTAATGCGATATGAACGCTATATCTACATGGGCATGATGCTGCTGCTTGTTTTTACCGATTTGTTCACCGTTCCTCTCAGCTTTCTGGTCAGCACTACGATACAGGGAATGCTGTGGCTTTTAGAACGATTTCCCTTTTTCCGTTTCTGAAAGGAGACCACATGGAAGGACTCACCTATAAAATCGAAACCTTTCAGGGACCGCTGGATCTGCTGCTCTCTCTAATTATGAAAAACAAAATGGATATTTGCGATATCCGCATTAGTATTATTTTTGAGCAATATATGGCATATTTGGCACAAATGCAGGCAATGGACATGGAAATTGCAGGCGAGTTCATCGTGATGGCAACGGAGTTGATGTATATCAAAAGCCGCATGCTTTTGCCGAAAACACAGCCGCAGGAAGAAGACCCCCGAGAACGCCTGGCACAAGCCCTTTTAGAATACCGACGCGCAAAAGAAGCGGCACAGTATTTGGAGGAACAGTATGCCATATACGGCAGACGAATGGCAAAGGAAACAGATGAGTTGCCATCAGATACGCACTATGTCGCACCGCATGATATCACTCTCTTAGAGTCTGCGTTAGCTCGACTATTACGCAAAAAAGAAACAAAGCACACGGAGCCAATGCAAACAATCACACCGATTATACAGCGTGTAATTGTTCCCATTCCCAAAATGCTGGAGCGGATTGTACAAACCATGCGTACCGCACCACGAACCGAATTTGAAGTTTTATTTGCTGACGCCGACTCCCGTGCTGAAGTCGTAGCGACTTTTATCGCCTTACTATCTCTGGTGAAAGAGGGACACGTTACCCTCACGCGTGAAATACAAACCGATGTGAAAATGCAAAGCTGCCGTGAACAGCTCTTCTGTACACTGCAAAATGAAGACGGCGCGTTCCATCTTGGAGAAGTTTTGGCGGAATTTGACGGATAAGGGGGAACCTGTATGGATACCACAGAGTCAATGGATACCATGGATACCATGGATACCACGGTTACCACAGACAACGCACAACCGAATCAACCGGAATTTTCGGACGATGCACTTCCCACGCAGAGCACACCCGCTGCTGCCGATGAAGCATTTCGAATTATTGAAGCATGTTTGTTTGCCGCAGGACACCCGCTTTCCCTGCAAAAACTGGCATCGCTTTGCGGTATGACCTTGCAACAAGTACGTACACTGTGCGAAGAAAAGCAGAAGACGTATGCCGATCGAGGTATCCAACTGTTATTATTGGAAGATTGTTGTCAGCTTGTGACAAAAGAAGCTTACCGCGAATACATCCGTGCCGCACTTGGAATTCGGCGCGGCGGAAACCTCTCGCGTTCCTCTTTGGAAACCGTCGCTATCATCGCATATCATCAACCGGTCACACGCAGCTATATCGACGAAGTACGCGGGGTAGACTCTGCCTATGCCATTAATTCTCTTTTGGACAAAGGTTTGATAGAGGCCAAAGGGCGTTTAGACGCACCGGGGCGTCCTGTTTTATACGGAACCACACCAACTTTTTTGATGGTTTTCGGTCTGTCTTCTCTGGAACAACTCCCGCCGGCAGAGCTTTTTTTACAAAACGAAGCCCCCCAACAGCTGGCTTTGCCCATTGAGCAAGTTGAGAAATCCTCTATGCAGACATCTCCTCCGCCCCAGCCATATAGCGACTATCCCAACATCGACAACGAATAAACAACGGTGAGGTGAAATGCGCATGACCTGGTGGGAAATTCTACTGCTGCTTGCTGCATTGCTTGTAGTTGTTTTTTTGCTACCGATACGGTTACGGCTGTATACTGCGCCGAAGCTTACGCTGACTGCGCGCTTGCTTTTTTTCAACATTGTACTTTTTCCGCGCCCAAAGCAACCCAACGTAAAAAAATTCACTGCAAAGTATCTTGCAAAACAGGCAAAAAAACTCAAAAACAAGAAGCAAACACATAAAAAAGCACGTTCTCCAGGAAAAAAAGCACAAAATAATCCCTCACTTGTTTCTTTGCGGCCCGGCGAGCTGCGTACATTGTTACCAACATTGCTGGCTGTTATCCGTTCTCTGCTGCAAAAACTCAACCGTTATTTACGCATACACACCGCAAATATGGAATTGACCATCGCTTCAGATGATGCAGCAACCACCGCTGTACTATACGGCTTTGCAGCCGGCATGCTAGATGCACTGTGCGGTCTTTTAGAGCAAATCGGAACCACGCGCAGGGCAGATCGCAAAAATATCAAGTTGTTTTGCGATTTTTGCACCACTCAGCCGACGTTTTCGTGCAATTTTGTTTTCACCCTTCGAGTTTGGCAGATTTGCTCGACGGCACTTGGAGCCGGTATGGCCTTTGTACGCCAGAAAACACAAAACGACACAGACAATACAAATACAACATCCGGCGAAAAAAACGCACAACAACGTGAAAAACGGGAAAAACAGGCACGTGACAATCTTGCTTGGGAGTTAACCTCTTAAAACGTGTCGCATCTACTCCAATAGAAAGGTACGGTATAAAAGAATGGCACAAACAAAAATCAGTGAAATCATTGAAAGTTCCTTGGCAAATCTGCGGGAAATGATCGATGCCGACACGGTCGTCGGCAAACCGATTGACACCGGTACAGGAACTGTCATCATTCCGATTTCCAAAGTTTCCATGGGCTTTGCAACCGGCGGCATGGATTATCCGGGTAAAAAAGAAAAAATGCCGCCTGCGACCGGCTTCGGCGGTGCCGGCGGTACCGGATTGACGGTTTCTCCCGTTGCTTTTCTTGTCATCAAAGATAACGGCGAGACAAGCATCCTAAATCTCGGTACTTCTTCCTCTGCAGACGGGCTTGCTTCCTTTTCGGCACTTTTGGAAAAATCCCCAGAGATTCTGACAAAAATAAAAGACGTTTTTGCAAAAAAAGACGCAAACTCTCCTGTGAAAGACGCTGCAACAGACACACAGAAATAATGCCGCATAGGATTCACTGCCGCTTCATATTCTGATTCTCGAAGACCGGTAACAACCGGTGTAGAGAGGGGAATAAATAGCTATGAAAAAAGCAGCGGTATCTTGTCTGGCCTTATGGATCGTCATCTTGTCAATATGCACCGCCCTGCCCGTACGTGCAGACGGTATTGCAGCCTTGCCCACGGGGCAAAGTGTTGGCACGGCAACAAATAACACGGCAGCACTCTCCGTCAGCGCGGACTGCGCCGTGCTAATGGACGCCTCAGACGGACAGGTTCTATTCGCACAGAACGCCACAAAACGCCATGCCATTGCAAGCACCACCAAAATCATGACCGCATTGGTTGCATTGGAGAATACAGCACTGGAGGATGAAATAACAGTCCCATGTGAAGCAGTCGGTGTGGAGGGCTCCAGCATTTACCTATATCAAGGAGAACGCTTGACTATGGAACAGCTGCTTTATGCACTTTTGCTGGAAAGTGCCAATGACGCTGCTACTGCCATTGCCATTGCCGTCAGCGGCTCTATCGACGCATTTGCCGATGCCATGAATCAAAAGGCGCAAGCATTATCCCTGCAGAACACACACTTTACAAATCCTCACGGCCTGTCTGCACAAGAGCATTATTCCTCCGCGCAGGATCTTGCCATACTTACCGCATACGCGCTGAAAAATGAAACATTTGCAAAAATCGTCGGAACATATCGCACACAAATTCCGCTCAAGAACGGTGAAGGTGTACGGCTGCTGATCAATCACAACAAGCTTCTTAAATCTTATTCCGGGATGCTGGGTGTGAAAACAGGATATACCAAAGAAAGCGGGCGATGCCTTGTCACTGCAGCAGAAAGAGACGGTTTACGTCTGATTGCCGTTACACTGGATGATCCGTGTGATTGGACAGACCACCGTACCATGCTGGATTACGGCTTTTCAAACTACGAATGTGTGCAGCTTGCCCGCGTGCAGGACTGCTCCGTTTGTCTTCCCGTTGTCGGCGGCAAAGAGAATTCCATTACGATAACGAATCAGCAAGCCCTTTCTCTAACACTGAGAAGAGAGCGGGATCCCATTAGCTGTACTGTGCTGGCACAGCGCTTTCTCTATGCTCCGGTTGTGCAAAATGCCCGCATCGGAACAGCCGTATATTATTGCGGCTCTGAAAAAATTGCCGAATTGCCTTTATACGCAAAGCAAGCTTGCCGGCGGGCCGCACCGTCATCTTTTTGGAGCTTTGTCAAGCGCATGTTTAGTGCCTCCGCAGAAGCTGAATAAGCGTAAAAAAACAAAGGAAATAAAGTATATCATGGAAGAAATCAGACTGCATAAATATCTTGCCGACTGTGGCGTGTTCTCTCGCCGTGCAGCGGAGAGAGAGATCGCAGCCGGCACAGTATATGTCAACGGACAAACCGTGCCCCCCGGCACCAAAATCGTCCCCTTTCGCGACACTGTCACCTATGCAGGCAAGCGTATTCTGCCGCCGCATGTAGGTCATGAAAAAACCTATATCATGCTCAATAAGCCAAAAGGCGTCATCACAACCATGCATGATGAGCGCGGCAGAAGATGTGTGGCAGATTTGGTGCAGCTACCACAGGTTCGCCTGTTTCCGGTCGGCCGGCTGGACCGCGAATCCGAAGGCCTTTTACTGCTGACAGACGATGGAGCGTTTGCCAACCGTATGATGCATCCACGCCATGAAATTCCCAAAATCTATCATGTTTTGCTCAGTGGAACACTTACCTCCGAACAGCTTATGCGTCTGCGTGCCCCCATGGTTATAGACGGTTATGAACTTCTGCCGGTCAAATGCACAGTGCTTCAGTTCAATCCGACCAGCACGCTCGTGGAAATGGTACTGTATGAAGGACGGAATCGGCAGATCCGAAAAATGTGTGAACAATGCCATATTCCGATTCTCAGGCTGCGCCGTATCGCAATCGGCAGCGTCAGTATCGAAGGAGTAGGCAGGGGAAAATGGCGTATGCTGACGCCAAAAGAAAAGCACGCGCTGCATATTGGCCCCACTTGAAGGAGGATTACAAATACCCCATGTTGAAAATCATACCAGTCCAAAACAAAACGGAGCAGGCACAATTTTGCCTGCAGTGTCAAACAAAAGATGACCCTCGCGCCTTTTGCTATCAAATTACCGTAGATGAAAAAACGGTAGGCATCTGTCTTTTCTCTCTGCGCGGTAAAACAGGACGCCTCGACGCGCTGCGCAACACTCCAGATGCAGAAGATGTTGACGCACTTTTCATAGCAGGGCGACAGGCTTTGAATTTTATGGAGCTTTCCGGTGCAAAGGATGCCACAGCGGATGAAACAACCATATCGAAAGATTTGTTGCGGCGCATCGGATTTCGCCAAACAGAACAGGGCATGCAAATGCATATTGCCGGTTTTTTCAACGCCCCTTGTCAGCACACTGAATAAATCAAATGATTCTGCCAAAGGTTCCAAATATCCACGTCCGCGACACAGTATTTCAGACTTGTCTGGTACGCCGTCAGGACCATGAACCGGAAAGGATAAGACATGTATAATGACCTGCTCAGTATCGGAAAATTTACCATACACGGTTATGGGCTGATGATTGGTATCGGCTTTGTGCTTGCCGTACTCCTTGGTGCTAAGTACGCCAAACGGCGAGGCCTCTCGGAAGACGCCGTATTTTCCTTTGCGCTCTTAGCAATTCTCTCCGGCTTCGGCGGCGGAAAATTGCTTTATATTTTGACGGAGTGGAAACAGTTTATCGCATCCCCTCGTTCTGTGCTGGGCTCCTCAGGATTTGTTGTATACGGCGGTCTAATTGCAGCTGTTGTATGCACCATATTGTATGCCCGTATCAAAAAACTCGATTATTTGCAGTATCTTGACGCGCTGATCCCTTTTGTGGCGCTGGCACAAGGCTTTGGCCGCATTGGTTGCTTCTTGGCAGGCTGTTGCTACGGCAAGCCAACAACTTGTTCCATCGGCATAGTCTTTCCGCAAGGCTCTATTGCACCGGCAGGCGTTTCTTTGTTGCCCACGCAGCTTTTTTCCAGCCTTGCAGACTTTCTGCTGTGTGCCTTTTTACTGCTTCTTGCAAAAAAAGTACGCCGCAAGGGTATCATCGGTGCAACATACTGTATTGCGTACGGCGTAGGCCGGTTCATCCTGGAATATTTTCGCGGGGATGACCGCGGCGAATACATTGGCCCGTTTTCCATTTCACAGTTTATTTCGTTGTTTATTGTCGCCTTCGGTTTACTTTGCCTAATTTTTCTTCTGCATCACAAACAAAAAAATGCCTGTGACGACAAAGCAGCCGTCACAGACACAGTGCAAGCTCCCCCCCCTGCAGATGCAACGCAGGCGTGCGCAGATAAAGACACCTCTGCATCTTCAGACGACAAATAAATTCTATCTCTCTTACCCCGTACGTCGATCCACAAGCGCATATTTCACAATACCCGCAATTTCCCGAAAAAAATACGTCGGCGCCTCCGTGATACTACATGTTGCACTTTGCGCCGCCGGTTCCAATCCGGCGTCTCTTGCATATAAAAATGCGCGATACATATGGTAATACTGTGTTGATATCACAACTTCGCGCGGCAAATTTTCTTGCTCAATAATTGCAGCCGTCCTTTGCATGTTTTCCCGGGTATTGTGCGAAGCATCTTCCAAATACAGCCTCTCTTTTGCAACGCCATGGGCAATCAACCATTCGTATTGAGCCTGCGCTTCGGAAATATCCTCACCTTTTCCTTGCCCGCCGCACAGTACACATGGTACCTGCGGATATGCCTGCAAAAAAGAAAGTGCTGCTTCCAACCGCCGCTGCAGAGATTTTTCTACTTTGGTGCCGCGCACATAACAGCCAAGAACCACAACGGTAACATTTTCAGGCTCTTGGGGAACGATATATGCAGCGCATATTATCCGTGTGCCGATCCATACGCTGATAACCAGTAACACCGTCACAAGACCGGTACAGCAAAAAAAAGCAGTTTTAAAAAGATTGGAATTCCAAAATTTTTGTATCAGCGGTCTTAAAAACAAAGCCGTCAGTATCCCAAATCCACCAAGTGCCATCCCCAAGACGCTCCCGGTATTCCATACCAACGAAACAAGCGGCGAACACCAAACCATGCAAACCGCTCCCGCTGTCAGAAGCAGCCATTCCCACAGTTGCATTGCGTGGAATCTGCAATGCCACCATTCCATGTTTTCACCCCCGTATCTTGTAAGATCGTTTTCATCTGGTATGATGATACCCGAAATTTGTGTCTAATTTGAAAACATTTTTCCAAAAACTTATGTTGCCACTTACCAAACAAAAACTACCATACCGCAAAAGACGTGTCCTTAAAAGGAGAAACCATGCAGAAAAATCATTTTTTCACTGCGATTCTGTTTGTGGCCGTTTGCACAGCCGTTTTGTTTTGCGGCTGTGTAAACGACCACACGGCAAAGCAGCCAACCTCAACCTCCCTACAACAAACAACAGCATCTGAACCTGCGCAATATGTACGCGGCAATTTCATTGAAAACGCCACCACATCTGCGTTCCGATATGCTCGATATGAGAACGGCATTGTTTTGACCCGCTATATTGGAGAAGAAGTGCAACTGGTCATTCCAAACGCAATACAGGGAGCACCTGTTTGTGAAATTGATGCAAACACATTTACAAAGCAAACCAGGCTCCAATCAGTCGAAATTCCAGCCACCGTCTGTGTTGTAGCGGAAGGTGCATTTGCCTCCTGCACCAATCTACAAAGCATTACCGTTTCAGATGCGAATTTATATTTCTGCAGCGTAGACGGCGTGCTTTATGACCACAATATGCAAACACTGCTTGTCTATCCAGCCGGAAAAACAGACGCAGCTTTCTCCGTCCCTGAAACTGTACAAGCCATCTCTGACAGCGCGTTCTATGGGGCTGCTTATTTGCAAAGCATTCT
Source organism: Eubacteriales bacterium (assembly GCA_034086705.1). Lineage (GTDB taxonomy): Bacteria > Bacillota > Clostridia > Oscillospirales > CAG-272 > UMGS1225. Next base: position 42,254 of record JAXDZV010000039.1, read on the forward strand.
GTTGCCCGCCTCTGTGCAATCCTTCGGACGTGCGGCTTTCGCCTCCTGCCATCAATTGCAGTATGTAGAATGCAACGCCGAGATGACGCAAATTCCGGATGATTTCTTTAACGGCTGTACTGCGCTTTCTTCGTTTGATTTTCCGCCCGCCTTGGAAGAAATTGGTGCACGTGCATTTCAGCTCTGTGCCGCTCTGCAAACCGTATCGTTACCGGATACCCTTACAGCCATCGGAGACAGCGCATTCGGGAAATGCACAGAATTGCGCCAGGTATCTCTGCCTGAAACTCTTATCCAACTGGGCAGCAGCGTATTTTCCGGTTGCAGCCGCTTGCAAAATGTACAGCTGCCGCAAAACATGGCTGTACTGCCTGCAGATACTTTCAGCTTTTGTTATGCGCTGCGCTCTGTTGTGCTGCCGACCGGACTGAATGAAATCGGTTCCGGTGCATTTTACCAATGCATATCATTATGCAGCCTTTCCTTGCCCCAAAGTTTACACACGATCGGCACGGAAGCCTTTAAAGATTGTTCGTCTGTTTCTTATATTACCATTCCCACATCCGTGTCCTCCATCGGCAAGGATGCCTTTCTGCTTGGTGATCCGCTTGCCCCACATAGATCTTACATAACCGTTCGCTGTGCGGCAAACAGTGCAGCTGCGCAGTATTGTGCCGAAAACGGAATTCCGTGCAGCCTTACAGGAGACTGATTTTTGCACATGACTCCACATAAAATGTCCTACGACAACAAATATTCAACACTTTTGTAGCAATCGGTTCTCTTTTATAAACCAAACCCCAAAAACTACCCATAAGTCAAGTCTCATAGTGCTCCGCAAAGCGCAAAACAGAATACCATTTCAGAACAACTCACAATCGAAGTATACTGTAAAAATGGCCGTGTTTTTTTAATGTCGCAGCTGCCACTTTGGCAGGTGATATTTCAAAAACTGTAAAATTGCGTGGACATTCGAAGTCTCTTTGCCCCCCCTGACTGGGGACAAAGGGACTCTTTTATTTTACAACAGCGTCCAAGATATGCCGGAAAACAAAATCCGACCTCGCTGCAAAAACAAGTCCGATATGCTGCTTAAAACACCCTTCTACCACCGTATGACTCACCATCCGTCGCCGGCGTGGGGTTTTGTGCGATTTTCTAAGTTGGGATAATTCTCGTCAACGGGCAACTTGGTGCTGTTCAAACAAGCCTGTATCAAAGACGTCCCTTTTTGGCAAGAAGTTCCTGCTTAATATTCCAAAGTTTTTCAGAAAGATCCACATAATAGGTATGCGGGTTTTCAAAACGCTTCACTTCCTCCCACAGAGTGTCCAACTGCGCTTGACAGTATGTGCGAATCTCCGGTGCAGACGGCGATTGATACACACATTGCCCATCTTTAAAAACTGGTACTTGCAATTCCCGCAGCGTATAGTTTTCAAAAATTTTCCGCTTCCACGTATCCACCGGGTCAAAAAGCTCCATAGGTTTTTCCGGGTCCAATACCTCATCGTGCACGCAAATCAAATCTGCCATGGCATGCCCATCTTCGCGGTCATACAGGCGATAAACTTTTTTATAGTGCGGGTTGGTAATCTTATCAGGATTTGCGCTGATTTTGATTTTGGGGACAACGGTTCCGTCTGCTTTTTCTTTCGCACAGAGTTTATAAACCCCTCCAAACACCGGCTCGCTCTTCGCTGTAATCAAGCGTTCACCAACGCCAAAAGCGTCAATCTGTGCGCCCTGGTGCAGAATATCACGGATAATATACTCATCCAGAGAATTAGAAACAACAATCTTACACTGACCCATTCCCGCTTGTGTAAGCATTTTACGCGCTTTTTTGGTCAGATAGGAAATGTCCCCCGAATCCAGCCGAATGCCAAAAGAAGTTATCCCACGCGGAAGAAGCACCTCGGAAAATGCACGGATTGCGTTGGGAATTCCGCTTTGCAAAACATCATATGTGTCAACCAAAAGAGTCGCATTTTCAGGATATATCTCGCAGTAGGTGCGGAAAGCTTCATATTCACTGTCAAACATTTGCACCCATGAATGCGCCATCGTCCCAGTAGCAGGAATCCCATAGTCCCTGTCACTCATAGCACATGCCGTACCAGAACAGCCCCCGATATACGCAGCTCTGGCGCCGAGAATTGCACCATCCGCCCCTTGCGCTCTGCGGGAGCCAAACTCTGCCACAGGCCGGCCTTCTGCAGCGCGGCATATCCGACTTGCCTTCGTTGCAATCAACGACTGATGATTGATAGCAAGCAAAAGATACGTCTCGATAAACTGTGCCTGTGCAGCAGGTGCTCGAACCGTCAAAAGAGGCTCTCCCGGGAAAACAGGCGTTCCTTCCGGAATCGCCCAGATGTCACCGGTAAAACGAAAGGTAAGCAAGCTTTGCAAAAATGCCTCATCGAATTGGCCCTTGGACCGTAAATACGCAATATCATCCGCTGTAAAACGCAAATTTTTGATATACTCAATAATTTGATCAAGCCCGGCTACAATCGCATAGCCTCCGCCATCTGGAATTTGACGAAAGAAAACGTCAAAATATGCAATTTCATCTCCCTTTCCGGATACAAAGTATCCATTGGCCATAGTTAACTCATAGAAATCGCAAAGCATTGTATAATTCTGTTGCTGCATGATTGGCATCCTTCCTTCTCCCGTTCGGTTCAATTGTTCGGTATTGTATCACATTTTGCAGTAAAAAGCAAGCCTACTACGCATAACAACAAGAATAAGAAAGCGTTACAAAAGCGGGACACCCCAAACGGTGTCCCGCTTTTGCTGCAGCTCTTGCAAATTATTCGTATAGTTTGCCCATCTTCTGCAGTCTTTGATACCTTGCGCGTGCATTTTCTTCTGCTTTTTCAAACAGAACCGCTGCGCGATCCGGGAAGGACTGCTCCAACCGTGCATACCGAGACTCATTCTCAATAAACTTCCGGTAATCTCCCGTGGGCTCCTTAGAGTCGATCGAAAGTTTATTATGCTCCAATGTAGGATTGTACCGGAACAAATTCCAATAACCTGCCTCCACTGCTTTCTTCATTTCGATCTGGCAGTTTTGCATGCCGCCCTTCTTGATACCGTGCATCTCACAAGGTGCATAGCCGATAATCAATGATGGGCCATGATATGCTTCCGCCTCTGTCAACGCTTTGAGCAGCTGATTCTGATCGGCCCCCATAGCAACCTGCGCAACATATACATATCCATAAGACATAGCAATTTCTGCAAGATTCTTCTTACCAATCGCTTTGCCGGCTGCTGCAAACTGAGCGACCTGGCCAATGTTGGATGCTTTGGAAGCCTGTCCGCCTGTATTGGAATAGACCTCTGTGTCAAATACCATAACATTGACATCCTCTCCGGACGCAAGTACATGGTCAAGTCCACCAAACCCAATATCATAAGCCCAGCCGTCGCCACCGAAGATCCACATGGACTTCTTAGACAGATACTGCCGATCTGCAAGCACTTTCTTTGCGAGTTCACAGTCACACTGTTCCAAAGAGGCAACCAGCGCCTCTGTTGCAGCACCGTTAGCCTTGCCGTCCTCATAGGTTGCAAGCCACTGCTCGCAGGCAGCTTTGCGTGCGGCGTCATCTGTCTTTTCCGCGATCTCGGTAATATACCCCTTTAGACGCTCGCGCAGAGCCTTTTGCCCAAGGTACATTCCAAATCCGTGCTCGGCGTTGTCCTCAAACAAAGAGTTCGCCCATGCAGGACCGTGTCCGGTCTCCCGGTTCACCGTATACGGTGTAGAAGGTGCAGAACCACCCCAGATAGAAGAACAACCGGTCGCATTAGAAATATACATTCTCTCACCGAACAGCTGTGTGATCAATCTTGCATACGACGTCTCCGCACAGCCTGCGCAGGAACCTGAGAACTCAAGAAGCGGCTGCTTAAACTGACTACCTTTGACAGTTGTATTGACCAATTCCTTCTTTTCGCTTACATGCGCCACGGCATAATCGAATGTTGCCTGCTGCGGCATTGCCTTCTCCTGCGTTGTCATCTCCAGCGCTGCCTTTTCCGGTGTGCCGTCTTTCAAGGCCTTTGCAGTAACCGGGCAGGTCTTCACACAAAGGGTGCAACCCATACAATCCAGCGGGCTGATTGCCATGGTGAACTTGTAATCTGTTTTGATGACCGGTCTTGCGGTAAAGGTCGTTGTCTGCGGCGCAGCGGCAGCTTCCTCAGCTGTCATGGCAAACGGGCGAATTGATGCATGCGGACAAACAAAAGAACACTGATTGCACTGTATGCAGTTTTCTGCGTGCCATACAGGTGCAAATACCGCAACACCACGCTTTTCATATGCCGCAGCTCCCTGCGGATAGGTACCGTCTGCCATATCCTTGAAGGCAGACACCGGCAGACTGTCACCGTCCATGCGGCCAACCGGGCGCACAATCCGGTTCACAAAATCTACCAGCTCTTGGCGCTCACCTGTTGCAGGTGCCTCCGGCACGGTCTGTCCGGCATTTTTCCAGGCAGCAGGAATGTCAACTTTTACAAATGCGGATCCACCCAGTTCAATCGCCTTATGGTTCTGCGCTACAACATCTTCTCCAAATTTGGAATAAGACTTGGTCGCCATATATTTCATATAGTTGATTGCTTCATCCGTCGGCATAATATTCGCCAACGCAAAGAATGCCGCCTGCAGCACGGTGTTCTTAACTTTCATATTGCCAACATCATTTTTCGCAATAGAGGTTGCGTTAATAATGTAAAAATGCACATCGTTGTTGGCAATGTAGCTCTTCACAGAAGCAGGCAAATGCTCGTCAAGCTGTGCCGGCGTCCATTGGCAGTCCAACAAGAAGATACCGCCCGGCTTGACATCGTTAACAATTTTAAAACCTTTCAGCAAATATGCAACATTGTGACAGGCAACAAAGTTAGCCTTTGTGACATAATAAGGAGCCTTGATCGGTCTGTCACCGAAACGCAAATGCGAGATGGTTACACCGCCGGTCTTTTTAGAGTCATACTGGAAATATGCTTGAATATATTTGTCAGTGTGGTCACCAATGATTTTGATAGAGTTCTTGTTTGCACCGACCGTTCCGTCGCCGCCCAAGCCCCAGAATTTGCAGGCAATCGTGCCCTTTGCAGCTGTGTCAGGTGCCGGTTTCTCCTCCAGCGAATGGCCTGTAACATCGTCCACGATTCCCACTGTAAACCCGTTTTTCGGATGATCACTTGCCAGGTTTTCATAAATTGCAAACACAGATGCAGGCGTCGTGTCCTTTGAGCCAAGACCGTATCTACCTCCGACAACAACCGCTGCTCTACCGGCCTGTGCCAGCGCAGTCACAACATCTAAATATAACGGCTCACCGAGTGCACCCGGTTCCTTGGTCCGGTCCATAACCGCAATTTTCTTTACACTTGCGGGAATTGCCTCCAGCAAGCGGTCTGCACGAAACGGACGGTACAACCGCACCTTTACAAGGCCAACTTTCTCTCCCTGCTCCATCATATAGTCGATGACTTCCTCTGCAACGTCGCACAAAGACCCCATTGCAATGATGACACGATCTGCATCCGGTGCACCATAATAATTGAAGAGCTTATAATCGGTACCGATTTTTTGGTTAACTTTGTCCATATACTCTTCCACAATATCGGGCAATGCATCATAATAAGCGTTGCACGCCTCGCGGTGCTGGAAGAAAATATCTCCGTTTTCTGCAGAACCGTGCAAAACAGGGTGCTCAGGATTCAACGCTCTTTCACGGAACGCCTTGACAGCATCCATATCCACCATTTCTTTCAGATCATCATAGTCCCAAACCTCGATTTTCTGAATTTCATGCGATGTACGGAATCCGTCAAAAAAGTTTATAAACGGTACGCGCCCCTTGATCGTTGCCAAATGGGCAACCGCGCCCAAATCCATAATTTCCTGTTGGTTAGACTCCGCCAGCATTGCAAAACCTGTTTGTCTGCAAGCGTATACATCGGAGTGATCCCCGAAAATATTCAACGCATGCGATGCAACAGTACGGGCAGAAACATGGAACACGCACGGCAGCAGCTCACCGGCAATTTTGTACATATTCGGAATCATCAAAAGCAGGCCTTGAGAGGCTGTGTAGGTAGTTGTCAATGCACCGGCCCCCAACGAACCGTGCACGGTACCAGCCGCACCTGCCTCAGACTCCATTTCGGACACCTTAACGGTAGAGCCAAAAATATTTTTCAGTCCCTGTGCAGACCACTGATCAACGTAATCCGCCATCGGACTAGACGGCGTGATGGGATAAATACCCGCAACCTCCGTAAACGCATAGCTTACATGCGCGGCAGCCTGGTTCCCATCCATGGATAGCTTTTTTCTTGCCATGGTGATAACATCCTCCTGTGATAAATTGGGTATGATACTTTCTTCACATACGGTTGTATTTTAGCACTTTTCACATCGCTTGTAAAGCGTGTTTTCTAAATTTTATTGCGTTTTTCAGTAAAAACGACTAAATTTTTCCCACATTCTTGTTTTTCGCGACAGCATCCGTATTTCTCTTGCAAATTTTACCAATGCGCGCTATAATCGTTCATAGCAATATTACTATGGAAAGGAAAACAAACATAAGACATAAGAGAGGTACTGCAGATGCTTTCCACTGTATTCAGCGCCGGTCTTTCGGGGTTGGACGGTTTTGCGGTGACTGTGGAGGTCAGCGCAATCCGTTCCATTCCGCAGTTTGAAATTGTCGGCCTGCCCGACACAGCTGTTAAGGAATCCAAAGAGCGCATTCGTGCCGCGCTTGCAAATAGCGCCATCCCGTTTCCGTCTCTTGCATTTACGGTGAATCTCGCCCCGGCGGACCGAAAAAAAACAGGGTCCTCCTATGATATTGCCATCTTGCTTGGTATTTTACAATGCGGCGGCTATATTGATCAAGCATGCAATCTTTCAGAATATGCGTTTGTCGGCGAGCTTTCTCTTTCAGGCACAGTACGACGCGTCAGTGGCGTGCTGTGTATGGCACTTGCCGCCCGGCAAGCCGGAAAGCGCGCTATTTTTGTGCCTCGGGAAAACGCACGCGAAGCATCAGTTGCCGACGGCATTGACGTGTATGCGGCAGATTCTGTACGCAGTATCCTTGCACACCTCAGCGGCCAACATCCGCTACAACCAGTTCGTTACGATCCGCGTACATTTACAGAGGCACAGCGAATACACTCCGTTGATTTTTCTGAAATTCGCGGGCAAAAACGTGCCAAACGCGCTCTTGAAATCGCGGCAGCCGGACAACATAATGTTCTTTTGATCGGCCCCCCCGGAGCCGGTAAAAGCATGCTTGCCAAACGCCTGCCAACCATTTTGCCGCAACTTAGCTTTCAAGAGGCGCTTGAAATCACGAAAATACATTCCATTGCTTCTTTGCTACCCCCGGATGTTCCTATTGTTACAGAACGGCCTTTCCGGGCACCGCATCACACCATGAGCGCAGTCGGTTTGGCCGGCGGTGGGGCAATTCCCTGTCCGGGAGAGATATCACTTGCAAACCATGGGGTTCTCTTTTTAGACGAACTGCCTGAATTTCATAAAGACGCCATGGAGGTTCTTCGGCAGCCGCTGGAAGATGGAAAAGTCACCATTACACGCGCTGCGGCAAAAACAACTTTTCCTAGCGCATTTATGCTTGTTTGTGCTATGAATCCGTGCCGCTGCGGATATTACGGGCATCCAACCCATCCCTGCAGCTGCACAGCGCAAAGTATTCGCCAATATCTCAGTCGTGTGTCCGGCCCCCTGCTGGACCGCATCGATATCCAAATTGAGATACCACCGGTATCCTTTGCGGAAATGACAGACGAAACGGAAGAAGAATGTTCCGCAGCCATTCGCACGCGAGTAGAGCATGCCCGTGCATTCGCAGCACAGCGCGCAGCAAAATTCGGAGAAAACTATCTTCCAAACGCTAAACTTACTGCTGCGCAGACCCGTAAATATTGTAACACCAGTGCCAACGCCAAATCTTTGCTGGAAAGCGCATTCGATCGACTTGGCCTTTCCGCCCGCGGATACGATAAAATACTGCACCTGGCGCGAACCATCGCCGATCTTTCGGGGAATGAAACCATTGAGCAAACTCACATTGCAGAAGCAATCCAACTTCGCTGTCTGGACCGAAAATATTTTCGATAAAGGAATCACGCTCCCCACACTGTACTATCCTGCATACAAAGCAGTGCCTGTAAGCGGATACATCCTTATTTCCACAGCTTTTCATTCGGTTTTGCACAAAGTTTTCAATATCATAAAAAATTTGCATTTTTTTTAGAAACGAAAAAATCCATGGCCTGCCTGCCAAGCAGCTAATACATGTGCGAAGGCATCCAAAACTGTGGAAAACCCTGTTGATTGTGTTGATAACTCCTTGTTTTCGCGCCATTTGCAAGGATTTTCCGCAATTTTAGCTTGTGGAAATGTTATTTTTCTCTGTCGATAACTTATGCAAAAAAGTTTTTAATCTGCCGGAAATTCATTTTACAATTTCATTTTTCGGGGTTGTAAAAAAGTTTTCCACAAAAGAACGCTCTTTCTTTTTCCACAAGAAAAGTACAGCGTAAAAATGTTTCTGCAAGTTTGCCTCTCGTATCTTTCATTTCTCTTTCTGTATTCTGTTATTTTTTTGTCATTTCTATTGACAATTTCAGCCGCCTCCCGTATAATATTGCACAGTGCTTTATTTAGATAAAGTGCGTGTGAGCAGAAGAACGTCTCCTGCTACACAGACGGCTGCGCCCAGTTCGCCGGATGCAGTCAATCTTCGGATACATATTTTATGAACAAAAGGAGAACGATGAACCATGAAACGCATTTACAACTTCTCTGCCGGTCCTTCCATGCTCCCTTTACCGGTGTTGGAAGAAGCCGCCCGCGATCTCGTCTGCTATAAAGACAGCGGCATGTCCGTGATGGAGATGAGCCATCGATCTCCTGCTTTCGATTCTATTATTAAGGAAGCGCAACGCCTCTTGCGCGAGTTGATGCAAATTCCGGATAACTACAAGGTGCTCTTTTTGCAAGGCGGCGCTTCTACCCAATTTGCATCTGTACCGCTCAATCTGATGAACCGCAACCATAAAGCAGATTATATCGTCTCCGGGCAATTTTCCGGGAAGGCATTTAAAGAAGCAAAAAAGTACGGCGATGTTCGCTGTGCTGCAACAACGGAAGACATCAATTTTTCAGCTGTTCCCTATGTTAGCCGGGCAGATTTTCGTGCAGACGCCGATTATGTACATATGTGCTTTAATAACACTATTTACGGAACAAAATTTCCGTATATTCCCGATACGGGAGATATACCGTTGGTCGCAGATATGTCTTCTTGCATTCTTTCCGAACCGGTTGATGTGTCGCGCTTCGGGCTGATTTACGCAGGTGCGCAGAAAAATATGGCACCCGCCGGGTTGACAGTTGTCATCGTACGGGAAGACTTGATCGGCAATGCCCGCTTAGATACTCCGGTCATGCTAGATTATAAAGCTATGGCAGACAGCGATTCCATGTACAACACGCCCCCCTGCTGGCCGATTTACATTGCAAAGCTCGTATATGAATGGATTTTATCCATTGGTGGGTTGCAAGCGATGCAGGCGCACAACCAAAAGAAAGCTGCCGTGCTGTATGACTATTTGGATCACCAAAGTTATTATATCGCTCCTGTTGCGCCGGAAAGCCGGTCCATGATGAATGTAACCTTTGTTACAGGAAACGCGGAACTGGACAAAAAGTTCGCCAAAGAAGCTGGAGCGGCAGGCCTTGCCAATGTGAAAGGGCACCGTTCCGTGGGTGGCATGCGTGCTTCTATTTACAATGCAATGCCGATTGACGGTGTGCAGGCATTGGTAGATTTCATGAAAAAATTTGCCATTGAAAATCCGAAAGAATAAGGGAAAAGAGGCTAATCATGTACAATATTCAACTACTGAACAAGATATCCCCCTGCGGCACCAATCAACTTGATCGTTCCCTGTATGCGGTTGGAGATGCCATTGAAAATCCGGATGCAATATTAGTTCGTTCTGCCGACATGCATGCCATGCAATTTACAAGCAAGTTGCGCGCCATCGCACGGGCAGGCGCCGGTGTAAACAACATCCCCGTCGAACGCTGCGCAGAAGAGGGAATCGTTGTCTTCAACACACCGGGCGCCAACGCCAACGCCGTTAAAGAATTGGTAATTGCCGGTCTGATGCTTGCTTCGCGCGACATTGTCGCGGGTATCAACTGGGCACAAAGTTTGCAGGATACGCCACAGGCTTCAGTTGCCAAACAGGTGGAAAAAGGCAAGAGCCAATTTGCAGGACATGAAGTTGTCGGCAAACGTTTAGGTGTTATCGGATTGGGAGCCATCGGCGTTCTGGTTGCAAACGCTGCCGTAGCGCTGGGCATGGAAGTTGTCGGTTTTGATAAATTCTTAACCGTTGAATCCGCTTGGAAGCTCTCACGCAGCATCAAGCGTGCAGAGTCTATGGATGAAATTTTCCGCGATTGTGACTATATCACGCTGCATATTCCCGCGACGCCGCAAACGCAAGGTACTCTGTGCGCGGATTCTATTGCGAAGATGAAAGACGGTGTGCGTATTCTCAATTTTTCCCGTGCCGATTTGGCAGTGTCTGCCGACATTCGTGCCGGATTGCAAAGCGGAAAAATTGCACGATATGTAACTGATTTCCCGACGCAGGAGCTTCTCGGCGTGCAAAATCTGATTGCCATTCCGCATCTCGGCGCTTCTACAGAAGAAAGTGAAGATAACTGTGCTGTTATGGCTGTCGGCGAATTGCGTGACTTTTTGGAAAACGGCAACATCACACACAGTGTCAACTATCCGGATGTTTCTTTGCCGCATAGCGGCGACAAACGAATTTGTATTTGTCACAGAAATATCCCCGCGATGCTGACACAAATCACTGCTGTGTTGGCAGAAGAGAATATCAACATTGAAAACATGGTAAACCGCTCTAAAAAGGATTATGCGTATACCATTGTGGAAATAATCGGTGAAGTGCCGGCAGATACTGCAGAGCGTCTGTGTGCGATTGAAGGCATCATCCGTGTCAATATTATTCGGTAAAGCAATGCAATCCTATTGTCACGGGTGTCTATACAAAAGTAATTTATAATTATGAGTATGGCAATGGCGGTTGGATATAGGTGAAAAATGGGTACTCGGTATAAAAACCGGGTATCCATTCTTTTCTTTATCCCCCTAAAAGTAACAACTTATGCAATCCGTTTTTATTTATAATACATGTAACCTATGCGTTTCAAACGGTGCTTATGAAAGCAAAGGCCTTTCAGTACGAAAAGAAAGGAGATGCAAGCTTTGGACGACCAAAAAATCGTTATGTTATATTTACTGCGGGACGAAACAGCAATCAGGCAGACTGCAGAAAAATTTGGAAGCCGTTTGCGTTCGTTGGCTTATCAAATTGTTGATGATCAACGAACTGCAGAAGAATGCGAAAACGACACTTACCTACAGGCATGGAACACCATCCCACCGCATGAACCAAAAAGCTATTTATATGCATTCTTGGCTCGGATTACTCGCCACATAGCATTAAACTGTTGTCGTAATCGCAGCCGATTGAAACGCAACGCATTCATATGTGAGCTCAGTGCAGAAATGGAACAGTGTATTCCGGCTCCGGATGATGCTGCATGCCGTATAGACGATATGACTTTAAGTAGGGCAATTAACAGCTTCCTTCGTACACTCAGTGAAGAAAAAAGGAATATCTTCATCCGCCGGTACTGGTATCTGGATTCCATTGCTGCCATCTCCCAACGTTTTGTATTGTCACAGAGCAAAGTTAAAACTACGCTCTGCCGATGCCGTAATCAGCTTCGGGTGTATCTTGCAAAGGAGGGTTATACCGTATGAGAGGAAATGAATTTTTAGATAAGATGGAACTTATCAATCCAACTTATATTCAAGCGGCAGATGCCACGGTTCCAAAAAAGAAAACTGTTTGGATGAGATGGGGGGCAATAGCAGCTTGCCTGGGCCTTATATTTGCCGGTGCGTTTGGTTTACGCAAAAGCAGCCAAGCCAACACACTTCAGAATTGGAACAGTAGATATACAGCCAATGATTATTTCAAATTTTGTAATACAGCAACCGGGGATGTATCGTCCAATACAGCGTCGCTTGATAGCGCTGCCATCCCCTATGAAAAATCAAGATATTTTTCAGATATACGTAAGGAACTGGAAAGCAACACCGTAATTCCGAGCATGGACTCGCATCCTCTGTTTACATTTGCAGCGCATTACAATGAAGACAGCAGCTTGTACTGTGTTGAACTTTTGTGGTCTCGAAGAGGCATTGACGACACAGAAGATTACAGCGACTTAAAAGTGATTGCAGGGCATCAGGAAATTCAAATGGTCGATGATTGTATTTACGTTGAAGTTGATAACGAAGGCAATGTTTTAGAGCCTGCAGTAACCATCACCAAAAGGGATGGCGTTCAAATTGTTGCCCGTGGTAGAGAACATACCGAAAAAACATTGACTTTCCAGAGCGACAACGGTTGGTATCAAATTGCCGGGTCATGGAATGACAGCTATGAATCTGTTGTAAAATTATTTGATTGGTTTTGGGATAACCCAATTGATTTTGAAAAGTTCCCTATGGATGCCGGTGATGCATATAGACATACTTCCCTTGTGCAAACACCGGATGCCTTCAGCGAATATCTCCCCGACTTTTCCGCCTTTGGCTTCATCGAAGAAACAACCTGCATCTCTTGGAAAAATGATATTCCCATTCGTTTTGAAGGGCATTATGTGGCGCATGTCAGCGAAGAACTTGTAAAAGCGCAAGAATATTACGACGTGGAAGGCCATACGAAAATGCATTGGTGCATCCTTGCAGAGCCTGATGTATATGACCTTGCCGAATGCTTAGGCGATATAAAGACTCTCACAGAAGAGCAAATAGCGCACGCTCTTGCAAAAGATGATAATCGAATAAAATTCATGCAAAATGGTTTGCTAATCATTGTTTATCCTGATGACGCAACCGAGGCATGGAAGCTAATTGAATCATTGATGTAGTTACTGTCAAATTTGCCGTTGACAAACAAGCGAAAATTACAGTTTAAAGCCTTTGGCACTGTGGAATTGCAGCTCCGCGGTGCCCTTCTTTTTTCTCGGCTTTTTGAAGGGTGCTAAAAACAAGGTTTACATTTTGCGCAGTTCCGATACGGATCTCTGATGAC
>JAXDZV010000015.1:0-19263 GCA_034086705.1 Eubacteriales bacterium
ACAACTGAAAGTTTCCAATCTGGGAACTTTCACTCATACCAATCAATATTTTTTTATCGCCGCAAAGCGGCAGAAAGGAAACTCTATGAATTTTATGAACAACTACAATAACACCAATCCCATCATCATCGGTATCGACCACGGCTACGGCAACATCAAGACCGCCCACTGCTGTTTCAAGACGGGCGTTGCCGCCTATGACAAAGAGCCGACCTTCAAAAGCAATCTGCTTGTCTATGAAAGCAGATATTATCTCATCGGTGAGGAACACAAGGAGTTTATCTCCGACAAAATGACAGACAGCGACTACTATATTCTCACTCTCGCAGCTGTTGCCCGTGAACTGAACATCCGAAAGCTGACCGCTGCCCGTGTCCACCTTGCTGCGGGACTTCCTCTGACTTGGGTGAGTGAACAGAAGGACAGCTTCAAGGCATATCTCCTGCAAAACGACAGCGCCGACTTTACATTCAAGGGCGTTGACTACCACGTTGATTTTGCCGGTGCAGATATTTTCCCGCAGGGCTTTTCTGCGGTTGCAGACAAGCTCCGTGAGTTCAAGGGTATCAATATGCTCTGCGATATTGGCAACGGCACGATGAACGTCATGTATATCAACGAGTGCCGTCCTCTTGCGAAAAAGTGCTTCACCGAAAAGTACGGCACCAATCAGTGTATGCTTGCGGTGCGTGAAAATCTGATGAAGCAGTTTGGCGTATCGGTGGATGAAACTGTCCTTGAGCGTGTCATCCGTCACGGCACTGCAGACATCAGCCAGCGTTATCTGACAGCCATCCGTGATACCGCAACCGAGTATGCCGAGGGCATCTTCCGCAGACTGCGTGAGCATGAGTATGATCCCGAACTGATGCGTCTGTATGTGGTGGGCGGCGGGAGCTGTATTCTCAAAAACTTCGGCAGCTATGATAAAGACCGTGTTATCATCAACGACGATATTTGCGCTACCGCAAAGGGATATGAGGTGCTTGCCGAGCAGAAGCAGAACAGAAAAGGCGGCATCGTATGAAGCAGATCTACACGACAACCCTGCGCTTAAATCTTTCGGATGAGGATGACTGCCGAGCCTACGAGCATTTACAGCGGATGGATAAGAAGCAATATCGCTCCTACAGCAAGGCGATTGTTACCGCCATCAATGACCACTTTGAACGGCAGGCACGGCTTGCTTCCGATCCCTATCTGGAAACCCGTGAAAAAGAGGATGCTTTTCTTCGGCGTGTGACAGAAGCCATCGAGCAGGGCTTGCGATTTGCACCTGTCGGTATGCCGATGTTCACACCGCCTGCTGCCGTTGAAACTCCGTCTGTCGAGGATGACGAGAATATTTCGGCGGCATTGGACTTCGCTGACAGCTTCTGATACTACTATTGCCCTCGTTTGGTATTACTGCGATACCAAATGGGGGCATTTTTGCTACTACAACAATTTTTAGAAAAAGCATGATACCAAACGGACGGATATTTGGTATTACGCTGCTATCAAATAACCCTATTTTTACTACCACAGGAGGATTTTCTATGACCACAGATGAGAAGAAATTACTGCAAGCCAAGCACAGATTGGAGGAAGCCGAGATGCGTGACCGCAATAAAGAACGAAAAGCGAGGACACGGCGGCTGATCCAGGAGGGGGCGATACTGGAAAAGGTCTTTCCGAGCGTTGCTTCTATGAACCTTGACGATGTGGAGGACTTTTTATGCGGACTAAGACGATAAATTTGGTACGAGGGGCGTTCGGGCAACCGAGCGTCCCGTTTCTTTTATCCCGAAGGGCGCACTTACTCACCACCCCGAAGGGGCAGTGGTATTTCCTACGAAAAACGTGCGCTCTGCGAGGCGGATGCGGCTTCTGCGGAAGCCTTATGGACAATGCCACATCACGGCAGTGCTGCTGTCATTGTCCACGCAGTCGGTGTACGGCGATTGCATCTCCTAATACCGTCGCTTTAACCGACGGTATTCCACCAACTGCCCGCACAAACCTGCCACCGGCAGCTTTGTTTGCGGTTTTGACCGTCAGTCCGGCTGACGGTCATTTTCTTTTTGCAAAAAAGAAACAAAAACAAGAGCGAAAGGACGGTGAGAACGAATGGCGATCTACCACTTGGAAGCAAAGGTGGTCAGCAGAGGTGCGGGACGGTCTGCGGTTGCCGCTTCCGCTTATCTGAGCTGCACCAATATTCTAAACGACTATGATGGGGTACGACATGATTTTACAAGAAAGAAAGGGCTTGTGTGGCAGGATGTATTTCTGCCGGAGTTTGCTCCACCCGAATGGAAAGACCGAGGTGTGCTTTGGAACGCCGTGGAGGAAAACGAAAAGACCAAGGACAGCCGCCTTGCCCGTGAGTTTGTTCCTGCTCTGCCTATTGAGCTGACACCGACACAATGGCAGGAGCTTCTTACTGATTTTATTCAGAACAGCTTTGTTGCCGAGGGGATGTGCGCTGACGTTGCAATCCACGATCCGCACCCGCCCGGTCATAATCCACACGCTCACATTATGCTGACGGTGCGCCCTCTTGACGAACAGGGTAATTGGCAGTACAAGACCGAGAAAGAATATCTCTGTGTCAGAAACGGTGAGGAACGGGGCTTTACCGCCGCTGAGTTCAAGGCGGCACAGGCTGACGGATGGGAGAAGCAATATCCGTACAAGGTCGGGCGAAAGAAAGTGTATATGCCGCCGTCCGAGGCGGAGAAGCACGGCTATGAACGAGCCAACAAGCATCCGAAAAGCACCAAGTTCGGCAGACAGAATCCCACCTCTGAGCGTTGGAACAGCGAGGAACAGCTTGTGGAGTGGCGCAAGGCGTGGGCAGACGTAACCAACTGCTATTTGGAGCGATACGGACACGATGAGCGCATCGACCACCGCAGCCATGCAGACAGAGGATTGACCGAGCAGCCCACAATACACGAAGGTGTGGTTGCCCGTGCGTTGGAGAAAAAGGGCATTATCTCTGACCGCTGTGAGATCAACCGTCAGATCAAGGCAGACAATGCTCTGCTCCGAGAACTGAAAGCGACGGTCAAGAAGCTGATGCAGGTGGTAAAGAATACGGTTCCTGCCATAGCGGAGGCATTGGAAAAGCTGCGCAGCAGCATACTGATTTTCAGTTATCAGCTTCGCTATATTGGCGTTGGCAAGAACAGCATGGGCAAGCGTGTCAAGGCCGTCAAGCCGGAGCTTGAACGCTATGCGGGATTGGTACAGCAGATCAAGGAGAAATCCAAGGAACGAAAAGCTCTGCTTGCGGAGAAAAAGGAAACGCCGTTCTATCAGATACCCAAGCTGCACGATCTTACCCGTCGCATCACCGAGCTGATGGAGGAAATCGAGGAACTGAAAACCGAAAAGGAAATGCTGCTTCGCTCTTTGGACTGTGCCGACGATGCGGGTATCTCTGCCGTGAAGAAAGAAATTGCCGCATTGGAAGGTTCGCTGCAAAAGCTGTCCGAGCAGGAAGAAAAATATTCTGCCGAGTTGGATGATGCCTTGAAGCAATATGCCGAGTTGAAAGAGCAAGCCGCCGGTATGGATGCCGCCGAGCTGATGGATGCACGGCTTGCCGTTCGTGAGGAAAAGGAACGCTCTGCCGTTGACAAGGTTAAAACCGCCTACGGTGGGAAATACGATCCGATGCTGATGCACGACAGCAAGCGTGATGTGGCAAATCTGCTCCACGAGGAAGCGGAAATTCGCTCTGTGCGGGAATTTATTCGCCGGAAACAGCAACAGCAGGTACAGCAAAAGCAGAACAAAAAGAAAAATCGAGACAAGTGGGAGCGATAAAATTTCAGCGGGAGTGCATTTTGAACGATGTGCTCCCGCTTTTTGCATTATGCAGCTTTTAATTCAAAACATTTATAGATCACAGAAAAAGGGCAATTTCATAAATTGTTTACAAATCAGGAACGGTTTTGGAACGCATCAGCTCCTTTGACGGAACGGCAGGTCAGTATAATAAATAGCAACGAGCAGCAGAAAACTGCTTGAAAAATTTATTTTGGAGGCATTTAATTATGTACTTTGACGCAATCGCAAAAATCGTTTCGGAACGCACAGGCTGTGATGTTTCTGCTGTAAAGCCGGAAAGCAAGTTCTCCGAGCTTGGTATCGACTCTCTTGACACGGTAGAACTTCTTATGAATCTGGAGGACGAAATCGGTATCGAAATCGAATTGGATCAGAAAGTGGAAACCATCGACGACCTGGATAAGTTCATCCAGAGCAAGCAGGGTTAATGCTTATGATTAAGTCAGCAATTTGTGAAATGCTGGGTATCGAATATCCGGTATTTCAAGGTGGTATGGCTTGGATCGCTGACGGTAAACTGGCCGCTGCCGTGTCCAACGGCGGCGGCCTTGGTATTATTGCGGCAGGAAATGCTCCCGCAGACTATGTCAGACAGCAGATTCAAGTTGCCAAGAGTATCACCAATAAACCTATTGGCGTAAATATTATGTTGCTTAGCCCCTTTGCAGATGAAGTGGCTAAGGTTGTTATAGAAGAAAAGGTTGAGGTTGTAACTACAGGTGCAGGTAATCCTTCTAAATATATTAAAGAATGGCTTGCCGCAGGGATTAAGGTTATTCCTGTTGTTGCTTCGGTTGCGATGGCTAAGCTGATGACTCGCCTCGGTGCATCTGCTCTCATTGCAGAGGGTGGTGAAAGCGGAGGACACGTAGGCGAGCTTACTACAATGGTGCTTGTTCCACAAATTTGTGATGCCACTACATTACCTGTCATTGCCGCAGGCGGTATCGCTGACGGCAGAGGTGTTGCCGCAGCGTTTATGCTTGGCGCAGAGGGCGTACAGATGGGAACCCGCTTCCTTAGTGCCAATGAATGCACGATTCATCCCACATATAAAGAAAAGATCTTAAAAGCCACCGATCTTTGTACGATGGTAACGGGAAAGCGTTTGGGTCATCCCGTTCGCAGTCTCCGCACCCAGTTTTCCAGAAACTACTCCAAGGCTGAATACGGCGGTATGCCGGATGAAGAATTGGAAGGACTTGCAACTGGAGCATTACGACTTGCCGTACAGGAGGGTGACAGCGAAAAGGGGTGTTTCCTCTCCGGTCAGATCGCCGCTATGGTGAAAAAGGAACAGCCTGCAGCAGAAATTGTTAAGGAAGTTATGGAGGAGGCTGAGCCTATCCTTCTGAGGGCATCGCAATGGGTAAAATAGCATTTGTCTTTTCAGGTCAGGGCGACCAGTTCCCCGGTATGGGAAAAGACCTGTACGAAAAATATCCGGTTGCCCAAAAGATCTACGATCTATGTGACGAAATCCGTCCCGGTACGTCTGCTCAGTGCTTTACCGGCACGGAAGAAGAATTAAAGGAAACCAAAAACACACAGCCCTGCCTTATTGCAATGGAGCTGGCGGCGGCGAGCGTTTTGGTGGAAAAAGGAATTAGGCCCGATGTGGTTGCCGGCTTCTCTCTCGGTGAGGTTGTTGCCGCAACGGTCAGCGGGGCATTTAACAACGAGACAGGCTTCCGTCTTGTATGCAAACGTGGAGAGCTGATGCAGTGCGAGGCTGAAAAATTTGATACATCTATGGCGGCTGTCGTAAAGCTGACACCCGAACAGGTGCAGGAGGTATGTGATAAATATTCCAATGTTTATCCCGTAAACTTTAACTGCCCCGGACAGATTACAGTATCCGGTCTTTCCTCGCAGATGACGGACTTCTTTGCCGATGTAAAAGCGGCAGGTGGCAGAGCCATTCCCCTTAAAGTAAAGGGAGCGTTCCATTCCCCGTTTATGAATGAAGCGGCAAAAGCATTTGCCGAAGAGCTAAAGAAGGCAGAAATTAAGGAAAGAACCATTACGCTCTATTCCAATATGACTGCCGAACCTTATGGGGATGACGTTGTGGGATTGCTCTCATCACAGATATGTAGTCCCGTACAGTGGGAAAAGATCATCCGCAATATGGTTTCCGACGGCGTTGATACCTTCATTGAAATCGGTCCCGGTAAAACGCTTACCAATATGATTAAGAAGATTAGCGCAGATGTTAAGGCTGTAAATATTACGGAATATCTTGCGGAGGTGGAAGAATGTTAAAAGGAAAAACAGCGGTTGTGACCGGTGGCTCTCGTGGCATCGGTGAGGCAATCGTATATAAGTTGGCATCAATGGGTGCTAATGTAGCTGTTATTTACGCAGGTAATGCAACCGCTGCGGAACGAGTTTGCGAAAAATGCAGGCAGGAATACGGCGTGGAAGCAAATCCTTATCAATGCAACGTTGCTGACTTTTCTGCCGCAAAGGAAACCGTAGCTAAAATCAAGACTGACTTTGGTACAGCACAGATTCTTGTCAATAACGCAGGCATTACCCGTGACGGTCTGCTCGCTATGATGAAGGAAGAAGATTTTGATGCGGTTCTGGATACCAATCTCAAAGGCGCTTTCAATATGATCCGTCATATGACGGGATTATTTATTCGGGCGCGTGAGGGCTCTATTGTCAATATAACTTCGATCGCCGGTATGATGGGCAACGCAGGCCAATGCAACTACTCTGCATCAAAAGCAGGTCTTATCGGACTCACAAAATCCGTGGCAAAGGAGCTTGCGCCGAAAGGCATCCGTTGTAATGCGGTCGCACCCGGCTTTATCGCAACGGATATGACAGGAAATCAGACAGATAATCCGCTTCTGAATATGATCCCCCTCGGTAAGATGGGAGAAACAGATGATGTGGCGGATGCAGTAGCATATCTTGTAACTGCAACATATGTAACCGGCGAAGTCCTCCGTGTTGACGGCGGCATCGCTATGTAAGGAGAAAAATTATGAGTGAAAACAAACGAGTTGTTGTTACCGGTATCGGTGCAATTACCCCATTGGGAAACAATGTGGCCGATACCTGGGAGGGTATGAAGAACGGCAAAAACGGCATTGCTCCCATTACACTTTTTGATACAGAGAAATTCAAGGCAAAGCTGGGTGCAGAAGTCAAAGGCTTTGATCCTAAAGAATATTTAGAGGTTAATGACGTCCTTCGTACTGACCGCTATGCACAGTTTGCCGTTGCGGCAGCACAGCAGGCGGTAGACGAAAGCGGTGTTGAGGGCACTGTTGAACCTGAACGCTTTGCCGTTATTTTTGGTACAGGTATTGGCGGTATCAGCACTTTTGAAACAGAGCACACAAAATTGATGGAGAAAGGTCCCCGCCGAGTTTCTCCGTTGTTTGTACCTATGATGATCGGCAATATGGCAGCCGGTATGATTGCCATTCGCCACGATTGCCGTGGTTCGGCTATGCCTGCGGTTACAGCTTGCGCTTCCGGCTCCAATGCCATCGGTGAAGCGATGCGCCTTGTTCGCCACGGTTATGCCGATGCCGTAATTACCGGCGGTGCTGAAGCTGCTATTGTTCCTTCTGCTATTGCAGGCTTTGTAAATATGCAGGCACTTTCCACTTCTGAAAATCCCGACGAAGCATCCTTGCCTTTTGATAAGCGCAGAGGCGGATTTGTTATCGGTGAGGGCGCTGTTGCATTGATTCTTGAGGAATACGAACACGCAAAGGCTCGTGGTGCGAAGATTTACGGCGAGGTGTGCGGCTACGGTTCTACCTGCGATGCTCATCATATCACTGCACCCCATCCCGATGCACGTGGCGGTGCCCAGGCAATGGTGGACGCTATGAAGGAAGCAGGCTATACGGATAATGATACCGTTTATGTCAACGCACACGGAACGGGTACTCCGATGAATGATGTGATTGAAACTGCTGCTATTAAGAAAGCGCTTGGAGAAGATAATGCCAAGAAAGCGTATGTCAGCTCTACAAAGTCAATGACCGGACATATGCTTGGCGCAGCAGGTGCGATCGAAGCGTTGGCTTGCCTTTTTGCGCTGAACGAGGGTATTATTCCTCCTACGATCAATTTGAATGAGCAGGATGAAAATTGTGATTTGAACTGTGTTCCGAATACTGCCGCAGAAGCAGATATTACGCTGGCGCTTTCCAACTCTCTTGGATTTGGCGGTCACAATGCTTGTCTTGCTTTCAGAAAGGTGTAATCCGATGAAAGAAACAGATATTCGCAAATACGCCGAGCTGATGAAGGAGCTTGGTCTGACTGGACTTGAAATCACAGATGAACACAGCAAAGTCCGTTTGGAGCGTTCCGTTGGGGCTCCGGTGAAAGAAACTGTATATTCTGTTCCCGAAGCCGTCGCCAATACACAGACTTCATCTGAGCCCAAAGACTATGTCAGCATAAAATCTCCCATCGTTGGTGTGTTTTATGCGGCTCCCGCCGAAAACGCTGATTCTTATGTTTCTATCGGGGATTCCGTGAAAAAGGGGCAAACCCTTTGTATTGTCGAAGCGATGAAAATGATGAATGAAATTACTGCCGAAGAAGAAGGTATCATTTCGGAGATCTGTGTTACCAACGGTCAGGTTGTAGAGTACGGAACGGAACTGTTCCGTATCAAGAGGTAAGGCTATGAACAGAGAAGAAATAATGACTATTTTGCCTCACAGAGACAATATGTTGCTTCTGGACGATGTGGAAAACAAGGACGGCACCGCTGTCGGGCATTATACTGTTCGTGGTGATGAATTCTTTCTGAAGGGACATTTTCCCGATAATCCTATCGTGCCGGGCGTTATCCTCTGCGAGATACTGGCTCAGTCCGCTTGCGTACTGATGCAGGATGCAATGAGCGAAGGAAAATTGCCTGTTTATACAGGGCTAAATAACGTGAAATTCCGTTCGCCTGTCAAACCCGGCGATACCGTTGAAACACAGTGCCACATCAAACGTGCGAAGCATCCGTTTTATTTTGCGGAAGGAACTGTTACGGTAGACGGACGACTTTGTGTATCGGCAGAATTTTCCTTTGCAATTACAGGAGCGTAAACTATGTTTTCAAAAATACTGATCGCCAACCGTGGCGAAATCGCTGTCCGCATCATTCGGGCTTGCAAGGAAATGGGCGTAGCAACGGTTGCCGTATATTCCGAGGCGGATAAAAACGCCCTTCACGTGGCTCTTGCCGATCAAAGCTATTGCATCGGAGGTCCTGAAGCCTCGGAAAGCTATCTGAATGAAAATCAAATTATCAGCACCGCTATTTTGGCAGGTGCTCAGGCGATTCATCCCGGTTACGGGTTTCTTTCTGAAAATGCACATTTTGCCCGTGCTTGCAGAAAGAATGGATTGGTATTTATCGGTCCCGATCCCGAAAGTATGGAGCGCCTTAGCGATAAGGCAGTCTTAAAGGAATTGATTCGTGGCACAGGTCTGTCGGTCATTCCGGGAACAAAAGCAGTTGTTTCCGCCCAGGAAGCAAAGCGGGCAGCCGACAGAATCGGATACCCTGTTATGCTGAAAGCCTGCGCTGGTGGCGGTGGACGTGGAATCCGTCTGATTCGCTCGGAAGATGAACTGGATGATGCCTATCATCAAGCCACAAGTGAGGCAATCAGTGCTTTTGGTGATGGCAGTGTATATCTTGAAAAATATATCTTCCCCGCAAGACACGTTGAATTGCAGATCCTTGCCGATGAACACGGAAATGCAGTATGCCTTGGGGACCGTGACTGTTCTCTCCAAAGAAGAAACCAAAAGTTGCTGGAAGAAACACCTTCACCTGCTGTTAACGATGAGCAACGTCAAAAGATTATTGAGCTTGCGGTGGATGCCGTAAAGAAAATCGGCTATGTCGGTGCGGGAACGCTGGAATTTTTGCTTGACTGTGAAGGCAACTTCTGGTTTATGGAAATGAATGTGCGGTTGCAGGTTGAGCATTGTGTGACGGAAATGTTGACAGGCTTTGATCTTGTAAAATGGCAGATTCGTATTGCGGCGGGTATTTCGCTGAATTTTACGCAAAAAGATGTGAGGATGAAAGGCTCGGCAATCGAATGCCGTATCAACGCAGGAAGCTGTGGCACTTTGAAAATGCTTCACGTTCCCGGCGGTCCGTCCGTTCGTTTTGATACCTGCCTGGTTGCAGGAACAGTCGTGTCACCGTACTACGATTCACTTCTTGGTAAACTGATCGTATATGCCAAAACACGGGAAGAAACTCTACGTAAAATGAGGGCTGCGCTCTGCGAATTGGTGATTGACGGCATCCCGACAAACATTGAGGAACAACTGCGGATCGTTGAAGATGAACGCTTTACATCCGGCAATTATGATTTAACTTTTATGGGAAACAGGTGAAAAGATGGCATTACTCAACTTTATGAAACCTAAAAATCAATTAGAAGAAGGCGGTCGCACCTCTGCTCCCGTTCAGCGTGATGCCGGTGAGCCTGAGAAAAACTGCCCGAATTGCCATAAGGACATTCCGCTGAGCCGTCTTTGGGCAAATGATCTTGTCTGCCCTTGCGGTTATCATTTCCGTATGAAGGCACGTCAGCGCATACAAATGATTGCCGATAAAGGAAGTTTTCGTGAATTATATTCCAATATGAAAGCAGATAATCCACTGAACTTTCCCGGATATAAGGATAAGGTAGAAACCGTCCGTGTGGCGAGCAGTGAAAACGAGGCAGTAGTATGCGGTACTGCTACCATCGGCAAACAAAAGTGCTGTCTGTTCGTTATGGAATCGTATTTTATGATGGGCAGTATGGGCAGTGCCGTTGGTGAAAAAATAACAACATTGTTTGAATATGCCGTGCGGCATCGTTTGCCGGTGATCGGTTTTACAGTATCCGGCGGTGCACGTATGCAGGAGGGACTGCTATCCTTGATGCAGATGGCAAAAACAAGTGCGGCGGTTAAACGGCACAGCGATGCGGGACTTTTATATATTGCCGTTCTCACCGATCCCACTACAGGCGGCGTAACGGCAAGCTTTGCTATGGAAGCAGATATTATTCTTGCAGAACCCGGCGCAACCGTTGGTTTTGCCGGTGCAAGGGTTATTGAGCAGACAACAAAGAAAGCTCTGCCCGAAGGATTCCAAAAGTCCGAATTCGTACTGGAACACGGATTTATTGACAGTATTATTCCACGTTCCAACCAAAAGAAATATTTAACTGAGCTGTTAAAAATGCACGATGGGAGGGCGATAATGTGAGCGAAGCGGCTTTCGAACGAGTAAAACTGGCCCGTGACAGCAAAAGACCGACGGGGCTTGATTATATTAAAAATATTTTCAAAGGCTTTATTGAGTTTCACGGTGATCGCCGTTATGCAGATGATCCCGCTATTGTAGGCGGTATTGCAAAACTGAATGACACTCCCGTGACAGTAATTGCAATTGAAAAAGGGCATACCGCCAAAGAACGTACTTACCGCAATTTCGGAATGCCTCAGCCGGAAGGCTACCGTAAAGCATTACGCCTTATGAAGCAGGCAGAGAAATTTGGCAGACCGGTCATCTGCTTTGTTGATACGTCCGGTGCGTACTGTGGGATCGGTGCCGAAGAACGAGGTCAAGGACAAGCGATTGCAGAAAACCTGCTGGAAATGTCTACTCTGTGTGTGCCTATTATCTCTATCTTAATTGGCGAAGGCGGTAGCGGTGGTGCTCTTGCACTTGCGGTTGCGGATAGAGTATGGATGTTGCAAAATGCCGTGTATTCCGTTATTTCACCGGAGGGCTGTGCGAGTATCCTATGGAAAGATGCAGCTAAGGCAGAGACTGCGGCGGCAAGCCTGAAATTAACCGCCGAGGATGCTAAGAGCCTTGGCGTGATAGAACGTATCCTTTCTGAAAATGACATCGGCAAAAAAGAATTTTATGACCGCATTCGCACCCTCTTAACGGATGAAATCAGAGAATTGTCGGGCGATATCGACTTGACTCAAAATCGTTACGACAGATTCAGAGGCTTGGGTGTCAGCGCTGTCATTAAGGAGTAAATATGAGCGTATACAAACAGTATTGTAAAGAAATTGTCGATGAAAACGGCAGACTGCAAAAATTAACACTTGAATATCCCGACAACTTTAACTTCGGTTATGATGTTGTCGATAAAATAGCGGATGAAACACCGGAGAAACGTGCGCTTGTATGGTGCAATGTGGAAGGTGAAGAACATATCTTTTCATTTGCGGATATCAAAAAATACAGCAATCAGATGGCGAATGTGTTTCGCAGAGCGGGAATCGGCCACGGAGACCGTGTTATGCTGATTTTGAAACGGCACTATGAATATTGGTTTGCGGCAGTTGCTCTGCACAAGCTGGGGGCTGTGATGATCCCTGCAACCCATATGCTGACAGTCAGTGATTTCGTGTATCGCATTAAATCCTCTAACGCAAAAGCAATCGTGTGTACCACCCAAAACGAGGTTCCTGAAAAAATTACGGCGGCACTGAAAGAGGCAAACACGACGGCAAAGCTGTGGTGCGTTCAGAAGGAGGCAGACGGCTTTGAGAATCTGACAGAAGCAATAAAAAAAGCCTCCGAAGAGTTGGAACGTGTGCAGACAAAGGCAATCGATCCGATGATGCTGTACTTCACATCTGGAACTACAGGTTATCCAAAAGGCGTCATTCACGAACATAGTTATCCTCTTGCTCATATCGTCACAGCAAAGTATTGGCATCAGGCAGAGGATAATGGACTTCACTTCACAGTTGCAGAAACCGGTTGGGCAAAGGCATCCTGGGGAAAAATCTACGGTCAGTGGCTCATCGGCAGTGCCGTTATGGTGTATGACTTCGATAACTTTGAACCCAAACAATTGACCGCTGTGATAAACCGATATGGTGTCACCTCTTTCTGTGCTCCCCCTACGGTTTACCGCTACCTTGTGCGTAAGGGCATTCCCGATATGCCGTCGCTCAAACACGCAACGACCGCAGGTGAAATGTTGGCTCCCGAGGTGTTCCGTAAGTTTACAGAACGCACAGGACTTCAGCTCGGCGAGGGATACGGTCAGACCGAAACGACGCTTCTAATGGCAAATTTCAAGGGCTACGATGCTGTGGAGGGCTCTATGGGTACACCATCACCCTTTTACAATATTGAGCTTCGTGGAAAGAACGGGAAGCCTGTCGATACCTACGAGATAGGCGAAGTTGTTATCGTCCCCGAAGAAGCAGGTAAACAACCCGGTGTGTTTGCCGCATATCTGGACAATGAAGAACAGTATCGTTATGTTTGGCGTGATGGCGTGTACCATACGGGTGATGCTGCTTACGTGGACGAAAACGGCAGGTATTGGTTCCACGGTCGCTTTGACGATATTATCAAGACAGGAGGATTCCGTGTAGGCCCTTACGAGGTTGAAAACGTGCTGATGGAGCACCCCGCCGTTGTGGAATGCAGCGTGATTGGTGTGCCGGATGCTCTGCGAGGTCAGGCAATCAAGGCGGTTATTGTCCTTGGTACAGACTATGAGCCTTCGCAGGAGCTTGAGCTGGAGATCAAAAATTTCTGCAATCAAAAGCTTGCGGAATATAAATGGATCCGCCTCGTTGAGTTCGTAACCGAAATGCCCAAGACAATCAGCGGTAAAATACAAAAGACCGTCCTTCGCAGTCAGAAATAAGGTGAACTATGCGAATCATTGTAGACGCTATGGGTGGTGATAATGCTCCCAAAGAAATCATAAACGGCATTTTGAGTGCAGTATCAAAAACAGACGATACATTCATTGTGGTTGGCAACAAAAGTGATGTTTTGCGTTATATTAAGGATCATTCTGCAATCAACAAGCAAATTGAGATTGTGCATACTGAGCAAATTATTGCGATGGACGACGATCCATTGACCGCAATTCAGAAGAAAAAAGATTCATCTATGGTCGTGGCGTTGAAGCTGCTTGCCGATGGAAAAGGTGATGCTCTTGTCAGCGCAGGAAATACGGGAGCGTTATTTTCAGGTGCAACGCTGATAGTGAAACGAGCATCGGGAATAAAAAGGGCAGCAATCGGAACTCTCTTGCCCAGTGCTAAACCGTGTTTACTGCTTGATGCAGGTGCCAACGTATCCGTTACAGAGGAATATCTGGAACAGTTTGCACTCATCGGTTCGTCTTATATGCAAACGATGTATGGGATAAAGAACCCCAAAGTCGGTATCTTGAATAATGGCACAGAGGAATGTAAAGGAATGGCACTACAGATTGAAGCCGGAAAGAGATTAAGGGCGAATGAGAGCATCAACTTCATCGGAAACGTTGAAGCGTCCGCTGTTATGGCGGATGTTTGTGATGTGGTTGTATGTGACGGATTTACGGGAAATATATTTTTGAAAGCATCTGAGGGTATGGGCAAGCAAATTCTATCTGCGCTGAAAGATGTCTATTCAGAGACTATGATAACGAAACTGTCATATATCCTTGTACAGAAGAAGATACGAAAAATCAAGAAAAGATTTGATGCAACGGAGCACGGCGGATCACCATTTCTGGGAATATCAAAACCCGTTATAAAAGCACACGGTTCATCCAACGCTATCGCTTTTGAAAATGCAATCTATCAGGCAAAGCGATATGCCGAATCGAAGATGTGCTTTCATAATACAAAAATCGAGTTATGATCATATGATAGATGCTAATAACATTCTTAAAAGTATGAACCATAAGATTGACGTTTATACTTATAATACAATTCCTTCAACAAATGACGAGGCAAGGCAGTTTTTATTAAAAACTCTTTGTGAAAGAGCTGTATTTGTTGCAAGAGGACAAACTGCAGGAAAAGGTCGGCTCGGACGCAAATTCTATTCACCCACAGATACCGGAATATATATGACCTATGTTTTCCGTGTTGAAAAATTTTTTATCGAAGCAGTTCGTATAACAACCGCAGCAAGTGTTGCAGTTGCAAAAGCACTCAACTGCGGTTGCAAAAGCACTCAACTGCGGTGCAAAGATTAAATGGGTAAATGACCTTTACTTAGACGGAAAGAAAATATGCGGGATTTTAGCCGAATCTGTAAAATCTGCAGAATATAACTACATTATGATTGGTGTAGGGATCAATCTCACGACTATAGATTTTCCCGATGATATTCGGCACAAAGCAGGGGCTATTGGTGTGGCACTTGATAAGGATAAAACGATTGCTGCAATATGCGACAATCTGTCACGAATTGCAGATGCGCCTTTCGCAACCGATTATCTGGAATATTACAGAAAGAATATGATGGGTATTGGTGAAACAATAACCTATTCCGAAAAAGGACAAGAGCGCACAGCAAAGATTGAAGGAATAAACGATTTGGGAGCGCTTTTGGTAATTGAGGGAGACGAGAAAAAATGTTTGTGTTCAGGTGAAATAACAATTACCTCCATAGCAACAGATAGCAGGTGAAATATGAGCGTTTCAATTAAGGGCATAGGATGTGACATTGTCAGCATTTCACGAATTGCAAAGGTAATCGTCGATCAGAAGTTTCTTGACAAGGTTTATACAGTCTACGAGCAAGACTATATTTGCCAAAAGGGAGCACAAACGGCAGCCGGTTTATGGGCAGCCAAAGAAGCTGTCAGTAAAGCTCTTGGAACCGGATTCGTAGGATTTACTGCAAAAGACATTGAAATAAGGCATAATGAAAGCGGAACTCCGCAAATTATGCTTTATAATGGAGCACAGACAAGAGCTGAATTGATTGATGTCGAGACTGTATACATCAGCATTTCGCATGAGAAAGAGCAAGCAATGGCATTTGCTGTGATCGAATAATTTTGCAATTTTACAGAAAATCAAAAAATCGTCACAATTCTATGCTATAATATAATGTGGATTTATATACAATCCCATTGGCAGAGGCCAAAACTCTGCAAAAGGAGATACTATGAACAACACACTAAATAATATTGAGGAAATACTTGGTCATCAAATATGTGGCTTTCATCAGTATGTTCTGACATCCCCTGTTCATCTGAACTATGTTAGCGTCAATTTGTGTGAGATGCTCGGCATTCAACAGACTGAACTATTGGATGACAGAGCTGATCTTTATGCGCAAATGGTGCATCCTGCTGACCGTGAAAAGTATTCTGACTTCATCAATAAAATCATTATAAAAGAACAGTCTCTTACCGGTGAATACCGCCTTGTAAAAAAAGACGGTACGATTATTTGCGTAAGAGATACCATCACGCCAAAAAAGCTTGATGACGGCACGCTTATCGGACATTCCGTTTTAACAGATATAACCGACATTAAAAACGAAAATACCGATCTGCAATTTTTGAACGAAACCGTTCCTTGCGGATTTTTAAGATACACCTGCGAAAAGCAGCCGAAAATTACATATATCAATCCTAAGATGATCGAGCTTCTTCGTTTTCCGGAAGTAAAAGACGGAGAAATGGATTATCTTGAAATGTATAAAAGCAATATATTCCTGATGATTCCAATGGAGGAACGCCGCAGATTTTCAAAATATCTTAACCGAGTGTTCTCATCGGATGTGCCTATCGCAGGCGATATGACCTTGCTTCGTTGTGACGGAACCCGTGCGCATATTTTCGGGTGGGTTACGAAGTGTATCAATGAACAAGGCGAGGCAGAATTTCAAAGCGTTTGTATGGATATTACGGAGCGCTATCAGGCAAGAAAGTCAAGCGAGAGCAAACGCTATCTGCAAGCCCTTACCGATGTTTACGATAAGATTTTCGAGTTTAATCTGGATGCCAATACTGTAAAATGTTTGCATTGCGAGGAAAACTCGTATTTTAAGCGATTTGAAAATATAGCAATGCAGATTGAAGATGCGTTGGAAAAGTGGTTGATTGCTTCCGTAGCTACGGAACAGCAAGATACTATTCGTCGCTTTTTTAAGGATTTCTGCCAAAAGAGACTCAGCGGAGTTGACGGGAAACCGCCGCAGATCACCTATAAGGCGCGTTCCACCGACAATAACGTTAAGCAATATACAGGTGTATTTATTAAAGTTGATGAATCGGTCAGCTTCTATTGTTGCCGTGAGGTAAAAGAGGCCGCAGAGTCTGTGGCATTAAGGGAAGAAAACAGCCAACTAAAAGAAAAAATGCGTAATTTGGTCACGCAATTTTCTGATGGTATTGCAGCTTTTGAGGTTACAGCGGAGGGGCTGGTAAAGCCGTTGTATGCAACCGAGAATGTTTGCGATTTCTTCGGTTACACCGAGGAAGAATGGCTCCCGCTGACCGAGCGATTTACTCCTTTGGAAAATTTCGTTTCGTACAGCGAGGTTCCCTACGAGAAATATGCAGAGCTACTGAGAACGGGAGAAGCAGAATTCTCTTATTTCGACTACCAGTCCGAAACAGAACGCAAAATTAAAGCAATCTGTTCCGAGAAAGAACCGAATGTCAATTCTTCACGTTACGTTATGCTCTATCCGGTAGAAGGCGGTTCTGAAGCGGTGAAACAAACCTTACCGGAAAATCGCACGGTGTCGATCCGTACTTTTGGATATTTCGATGTTTTTGTGGGAGACACTCCCATTGCGTTCCGAAACAAAAAGTCCAAGGAGCTTTTGGCGTTGCTTGTTGACCGTAAGGGTGGATACGTCACCTCCGAGGAAGCGATCAGCTTCTTGTGGGAGGATGAGCCCGCAAACACCTTAACACTTTCAAGATACCGTAAGGTCGCTCTCCGCTTGAAAAGCACCCTGGAGGAATACGGAATTACCGATATCGTAGAAGCCGTTGACGGAAAGCGCCGTATCGTAATGGAAAAGGTTGAGTGCGATCTGTATAATTACCTATCGGGAAAAGAAGAATATTCTCAACTATTCAAAGGGAGTTACCTGACAAACTACAGTTGGGGCGAAACGACTTTGGGTGAGTTGATGAATGAAGAAAAGTGAGTGTTTTATGAGCAAATACATACATAAGGTCAACTACTATGAGACTGATAAAATGGGAATAACCCACCATTCAAACTATATCCGCTTTATGGAGGAAGCCAGGATGAACTTCTTGTCTGAAATCGGTTATCCGATGACCAGATTGGAAGAAGAAGGCATTACCTCCCCGGTCGTTTCTGTAAACTGTGAATATAAGTACACCACGACCTATAGCGATGAGATTGAAATTGAGGTGGCATTGGAAAAATACACCGGCGTTAAACTGTTTTTGTCCTATACAATGCGAAATTCAAATACCGGCGAAACCGTGGCGGTGGCATCTTCTGCCCATTGCTTTATTGATGATAAAGGCAGACCGATTGCAGTGAAAAAACGTGCACCGGAATTTGATGCAGTATTAAGAGGGATTTCGCAAAAAGATAAGAAAAACAAATAATGATCACAACAATATTATTTGACCTGGACGGCACGCTACTGCCGATGAATCAAGATGACTTTGCCAACGCTTATGTGAGAGGATTGGCGACCGCTGCCGTGCCTGCAGGCTACGAACCGCAAACTTTTTCTAAAGCTATTATTACCGGAACCTATGCAATGGTCAAAAATAACGGCATCGGTACAAACGAAGACGTGTTTTGGAACACCGTAGCTAAAATTTATGGTGACAAAATCAAGCAGGATATACATATTTTTGATGAATTTTATCGTGAGGATTTCCAAAAGATTCAATCGGTCTGCGGTTATGAACCCAAAGCAAAAGAATTGATAAATTATCTTAGAGCAAAGGGTTATCGAATTGTATTGGCAACCAATCCTCTCTTTCCGAGGATTGCAACTGAAAGCCGTATACGTTGGGCAGGACTTGAACCTGCTGATTTTGAAGCTTACACTACGTTTGAAGATTCTCACTATTGTAAGCCCAATCCCAAGTATTATAAAGAACTTCTTGAACGCCTACATCTAATGCCCGAAGAGTGCTTGATGATCGGAAACGATGTAGATGATGATATGAGCGCAGCAACACTCGGAATGAAAGTGTTTCTGCTTACGGACTGTCTGATTAACAAAGGTGGTGCCGACCTATCAGTTTATCCTCACGGAAGTTACGATGACTTGGATTCATTTATCAAACATATAGCGGACTTTGAATAAAGAAATTATAAAAGTCAAAGTTGAGGAGGCACAATGCCGTCCTCAACTTTGACTTTTTTGTAAACTTATTCTTTTTTGCAGAAAGACCCCTTGACAAATTCAGTCTTGGTTCTGTATCGAGTTACTCTCACCGCCGTCCCTGTCCTCGTCGCCCACGGAAAGGCGGGAGTAAAGGGCTGTAATTTTACTATGGAGATTTATAAAAGCGGCAGGTTCAAGCTGGCTTTCAGCCCCGCCATGCAGCGGTATCTCAAAGAACACCAGCGGGATTTTATGCCGGAGGACACCAAAGCCGGGATGATACAGGCGTATCTTGATAAATACACCGG
>JAXDZV010000017.1:0-10124 GCA_034086705.1 Eubacteriales bacterium
CAAAGGCTCATAACCCGTTCAAGCCGCATTTTTCCCGTCGAGCGGTTAGTCACCCTAACCCGTCTTGTTATGACATCATATTTAGGAAAAACGGTATAATAAAGTACAATTTCCGCTCCTGTCACTGAATCCTCAGCATAAATTTCGAGTGTTTGTGCCTCATTGTCGTTGTTTACATAGCTTGACGGAATCCCTTGTATTTCCTTTTTACCGTCATATGTTTTATATCCTGTGTATCGAATATCGGTCACACTGTCTCCATTTGCGTTTTGAATTTCAAGCGCGGAAATTCTGAAATCTCCCGCTCCATTTGTACCGTATTCAATAGGCGCACTATCGGGTGAAAAACCGCGCCCACCTATGTTGGTGGGAACAGGGCTGAATGAAGCGTTAGGCGTTCTTATAGATCTGTTAGCCACAAAGCTGTCAGGAATAAATACCCCATAATAAATATTCAAGAGATAATTTCCTTCGTAAACCCCAATAATATAGCTTGAATTTTCAGTATCAAGCTTAAAGGTTTTGTGTTTCTCACTGAAATGTATTGGCATTATAACCTCCGAAAATTAATTATTTTTATGCACAGCATTTCAAAACAGCCACGAATTGACTCTAAAAGCCGAGCACAATTTCTGCTTTTGGAAATCATGATAATCATTGTCGCAATGCTTGTCAAGAAAGTGCAAATATTTTAGTATCATAGGGAACAGGGTTTAACCGTTACAATGATTGGCGACAATCTGAAATAAACGATGGGTTCTATATGCCAATTTATGTTCTCTAAGGATTGCTAAAATATCTTTTACATAATTATTTATGTGAAAATAAGTAGCAGTGCAGAATTGTGGATTTGTTCAAGGTTACACCATTATACCATATTATGAAAGAATAATCAAAAATTATATTCCCCATTTACACAAAGGTTTTTAGTGAAAAAGTTTTAACCACTTTTAATTTTCGGTCACGTTTAGAAAGCTTCTTGATAGCTTGAATTCTCTGCTTTTGTTTTCTTTGTTTTTTTCGATATTTCCTTTTGTTCTGGATCTTTTTCGAAAGTTGCTTTTGGAGAGTGCAGGGGATTGCGATAAGATGCAAAGATGTTTTTGTTTGTATAAGTTCACGCAAATCCCGGCGCTGATATCACTGCATGATTTGCAGCGATCCTAAGCAACAAATCAGTGCGTTTTAATGCGTGCCATCGAAAAACAAAAATTACCTGAAATTTCCTGTCCATCTTGACTTTTTTATCCATTTAATATATAATTCGGAAGAAAAAAGAGGAAGGGAGAAACACCAAGTTTTTTGTGTGTTCACCGCTCTGAAATCCCCCCAACACCGTACGCCCGATATCCACCTATCATGGTCGATGCCGCTTTTGATAATGTGCAGAGCATGCAAAACCAGTAGCAGAAGAGGATGACTCTCTTAATTCGATGCCCAATTGGCAGCGGTCTGGCAAATTTTCATGATTTTCATGTAAGAAAGGATTTGAGGAAAATGGAACATTCTGATGCAGTAAAGATAACATTGTCCAAGCTGTACGAATCGGTGGGCGGAAATCTGAACGATGTACTTGAACGGTTAGACGATATTGAAATCGTTGAACAGTTCGTGCTTAGGTTTCCAGATGATTTATCATACACTTTGCTGTTTCATAAATTGCAAGAAAACGATCTCAAAAGTGCTTTTCATGCTGCACACACTTTAAAAGGGATGAGTCATAGTTTGGGGTTTGACCATCTGGGCAATTGCGCCACCAATCTGTGTGAACAATTGCGGGAAGGTGTGACGCCGTCGGCAGTTCTCCTGCACCAATTGAAAACAGAATATGACTGTGTGATCGAGGCAATCGATAAATTTAAAGAAAATCGCTGAATTCTTCTTTTTTTCATTCTATACTTTACCGATTTCCGCATTATCCCTGCCGAATTCATATTCTGCCCCACATTCCGTCTTTTTTTGATATATACTTATAGTAGTAACAGTAGACGAGAAATGCATTCAGGCAAGACTACGAATATATCCGAAAGAAACTACTTTCGGATTTCAAAGAAAGGTGGGGGATATAAATGGTAAACTATGTAGTTATCAGAAAAAATGGAGAAAGCTCTGAATCAATTGTTAATACTACATATGGTATTTGTGCCTGTTCATTTAACGGTGGGGTACTAGAAATTAAAAACTGCGTCTACGATATTTCAAATGACGTTACATGGCTAAAATCCTTTGCAGACATGCTTAATCAATACGACGTTGACCCTATTCATTTAGGTGATATTATTGAGGACGAGCTGTACAGCACAAGAACATAAGTACAGAAAATTTGTTCGGAAGGGAATCAGGTTTCTTCATGCGTTTAGCTATTTGTGATGATAATGCTCTGGAGCGAGATCTTTTGCATACTCTTTTGAAAAAGTATTTTTCTGAAATTTCGGTGCGATGTGAATTTACGTTATACGATCGGGGAACGACCCTATATTACGATGTTACGGAAAACATCGAATATGATATTATTTTCCTGGACTTGTTCATGGGAGATTCTTTCGGTATGCGCATTGCACAGAAGCTAAGAGAGCTCCCGTATCGCGGAAAGATTATATTTTGTACTGCTTCTGCCGATTATGCGCTTGAGAGTTACAGCGTATATGCATCCGGATACATATTGAAACCATACTGTTTTCAAGACATCCGACGGACGCTTGATCACTTTATGCCTGAGTATCAGTATAACTGTTATCAAATAAAGCAAAAGTCGAAAATTGTATATGTACCGCTGAACGAAATTATGTATGTAGAAAGCAATAATACAAAATGTATTCTGCACCGGACTGAGAACCGGGAGTATAATATATACAAGAAGCTCGGACAGATTGAAGAAGAACTGAATGATCCGCAATTTTTGCGGTGCCATCAAAGCTATCTGGTAAATATGAATCATGTCAGGGAAGCAAACAATGTATTACTTCTCCAAAACGGTGAGGAGGTTCTGATCCGAATAAAGAGTAAGAAAGAAATTCAAAAAAAGATCTTAGAGTACAAAGAAAAAACCGGCAATACTACCGATAACATCATAAATTAAGGTGTGGTGTGATACTGAATGAAAAAGACTGAGGTTTACAAATATAACCGGATATCCATTATTATCTGCATTATATTTATTTGCCTGCTGTTCACAACTTGTGGAGTGATTGTTTATACCATTTTTATATCGATCAGTGACGAACTATACGCGGAACGGAGCCAAAATCTTAACGAGGTTTCAGAGCAAATATCAAAAACTGTAAGTACTATTTGCAGTTACTCATGGGATGTTTCGGATGCAGCTTTTTCCCACATACTTTCATCGGAAATAGAAACAACGAAAGACCTTGCTCCACTCCTTGCAGAAGCGGAAGGCAGTATTCACAATCACAGATTTTATTTAGCGGTTGTGGATTCTCAAACAAATTATTACCTTGCCAATGGCCATACTGGTTTATTCAAAAACGTTGAATTTTTAAAAACTTCAGCGGCCCCTCATCAGGTTGTTATGACCTCTGTTACCTTCGCCTCTGACAGAGAATATATGCTCTTTCTCCGTCGTCTCGATACTCCCTTGATTCTGAAAGATGGTACGAAGATAACTCACACGATCATGACCTTATCGCCAGAAGTATATAGCTCGGCATTTTTCTGCTCCGGTTTTGATGGGTCTGCCGACATTTTTATTATACACAAAGACGGCC
The DNA here is from genome assembly GCA_034086705.1 of Eubacteriales bacterium. Classification (GTDB taxonomy): domain Bacteria; phylum Bacillota; class Clostridia; order Oscillospirales; family CAG-272; genus UMGS1225. The sequence goes on from JAXDZV010000017.1 coordinate 3,726, forward strand.
GGGGTATATATCGTCGAAATAACACCGGAACTTTTAGCACATCCGCCAATATCATGCGGGTACTGGAAAACGTCAAACTTTTGCACGGAGAAAGCTTTGATGCACTCAAAAACAGCCTGATGCTTCCTTCGGGCGCAAGCTATGAATTTGAGTATGAAAACGAAAATTATTTCGTGTCGCTGGCGCCAATCCAAATACCAGAATGGGTTGTTGTGCTGATCATGCCTACCGAGCAAATGAACAGTGGGTCTGTGCGTTTGCTGAACACAACCATGTATCGCATTATTATAATGTGTGTGATCGGCGGTTTGATTATTGCAATGATTATCTATTCTTTTATTTCTGCTGCCAATATGCGGCTTCGCGAGACACAGCAAAAACAATTGAATATAGCATTGAAGAAGGCGGCCGAAGAAGCCAGCAATGCAAATCTTGCAAAGAGCGAATTCTTATCACATATGTCTCATGATCTGCGAACACCTCTCAATGGTATTCTCGGGATGCTGGAAAGAGCAGAAGAAAGCCCGGATATTTCAGAAGAGCTTCAGTATTGCCTGTCTAATATCCACTCTGCCTCTAATCATTTAAATGCCCTCATCAACGACGTTTTAGATATGAGCCGTCTTGAAAGCAGTCAAGCTATACCTGCTAAAAAAATGTTTGATCTGCGAGTTGTCATAGATGCTTGCTGTTCAATCATTCAAAGTTCTGCAAAGCAACACTATATCAATTTTACATATCGGTATATCGATCTGCAGCATCCATATCTGCTTGGGTGTGAGCTTTGCTTGCAGAAAATTTTGATTAATGTTTTAGGAAATGCGGTAAAGTTTACCCAAGATGGCGGAAGTGTTTCCTTCGAAGTAGAAGAAATTTCATGCGAAGGAAACACTGCAAGCTTTCGTTTTGTTGTTTCTGATACCGGTATCGGTATGAAAGATGGTTACCAGGAACATATTTTCGAGCCTTTTTGGCAGGAAAATAATCATGCCCGTACAAACTATGAAGGCACAGGGCTTGGGATGACAATTGTTAAAAAACTAATTGATAATATGGGCGGCACAATTGTTATTAACAGCAGAGTAAACGAAGGAAGTTGTTTTAATATCGTGTTGCCATTTTCGATTAGCTCAAACGCTTTTGCAGTACAGGATAGTTTTGAAAAGCCGCTTCCGCTTTCTTCCTTGAAAGGGATGACGGTTCTGCTTTGCGATGATAATATACTTAACCGAGATATTGCAGAGCATATTTTGAAAAAAGCAGATGCAAATGTCATAATTGCATGTGACGGCGAGGAAGCTGTACAGGCCTTTGAAAACTGCGCTATCGGAAGCGTTGATGTGATTCTGATGGACATCATGATGCCTGTCATGGATGGTTTAATGGCTGCGGAGAAAATTCGTTCGCTTTGTCGAGCGGACGCAAAGAGTGTGCCTATAATTGCTATGACGGCAAATGCTTTTGAGGAAGACATTCAAAAAACTTTAGCCGCCGGAATGAACGAGCACCTTTCCAAACCAATCAATAAAAAGCTTTTAATTTCGACTCTGCTAAAATATAAAACCAATGATTGATAATATTTATTTTAGCATAAACAATACTGATTTTTATTCTTTCAAAGGTCGGATTATCTGACGGTAAGGAGTTGTATGCTTTACACGAAAACAGAAAAGTTTATGGCTTGTTTTTTTGTGCTCTTCATTGTTTGCTTATCATTTTACGCATGTGCCGCCCCTTCCCAAACTGTTCATGAGCCGCTTACCATTATAACAGCTCATAAAGACTATACTCAGTTTGAAAAAGCTTTCAAAAAAGCATATCCAGAGGTGAATCTACAATTTATTAGTTACTACGGGCATAATTCAACCTCTTATCTTCACAAAGTTTTGGAAGCGGGACACGCCCCTGATATTTATACCTCCAATATTTTGCCGGATGCAGAACTTCAAAAAAAATACTTGATAGATCTTTCCGGATATGATTTCAGCTCAAATTATGCAGTATCTCGGTTGAATGAATGCAGCATTGAGGGAGCGATTTATATGCTCCCCAGCAATTTCTCAGTTATGGGAATTTACTATAATAAAACTCTTTTTGAAAAGCACGGATGGGCTGTCCCCACAAGTTTTCTCGAGTTGGAAGAACTTGTCCCTAAAATCAAGGAAGCCAATGTGGATCTTTCCGCAGTATCTTTGGAGTTTACCGGAAACGGATTCCAATATCTTTTTAATATGGGGGATACCGTCTTTCTCCGAACACCTGAAGGCCTTGAATGGACCGAACAGTTTTTAAACGGAAAAGTATCCGCAGATGCCGCATGGGCAGATACCATTGCATATATGCAAAAGTGGATTGATCTTGGAATCATCAACGGAAATTGGTTTGAAAAGAATACAAGAGATGTCATGTCTCATTTTCAAGAAGGGAATACCGCGTTTTTTATACATGGTGGAACCTTCCAATTTTCACAAAATGCAGATGGAACCGGGGATCAATACGGTATCATGCCTTGGCTGAGTATAGATGGATCCAGCAATCGATATATTACCAATACCGCTTGTTATTTCGGCTTAAATGCAAACCTTGAAAAGCCGAACAATAAGCAAAAACTACAAGATGCTCTGAAGTTTATGGCATTCATTTCTACTGAAGAGGGGCAAAAACTGCTTCCCGGAAATCAGCAGCAATTACTGCCGCTTGTAACAGGGGACTCGAACGCCACGGAAGAATATAGCGAAATTATGCAGATGCTGGATACCGGATTCAGTGCACCGCTTACATATGCAGGGTGGGAGGATCTGATTATTCCCGTCGGAAATGAGTGCCTAAAATGGTATGCAGGAAAATCAACAGGTGACCAAGTAATTGACACAATGAACCGCGCACTCTTAGACTCCATTGAAGACAAAAGCTATTCAATTGCAAATATTACAGAAAACCTGACACTTGAGGAAACAGCTCGGTTAGTGGGGAGTGGATTTGCGGCCGCCACAGGAGCTGATTGTTCATTAATCTCGCTCGGCGAATACCATAACGGAAAGGAAAACGAATTTGGCGTAAACGGTTGCCTTTGGGAAGGCCCTGTGACCGCTGATATCATCAGTACGGTAAATCCACTTGGTTGGGTGGGAACCGTGAAAACATTCACTTTGACGGGGCTGGAAATCAAGGAACTGGCTTCGAAAGGATTTGACTTGTTCGGCGACGGCAATCCTTTTCCATATGTGCTAACAACCGTTGGCAACGCCGAACTGAACGATACACAAACATACACAGTCGTCATTTGCGGCTATACCGAGCAAATCAAAAATAAGGGCGAACTTAGAGACACGCAGATATGTGGCATGGACGCTTTGTGTGATTACCTGGCAGGAATTGGAGCTGTCACCAAAGCAAACATCTGCGGGTAGCATGTAAGAATGACAGACTCGGTTAGAGCAATTAAGACCAACATCTTTTCGGTTGCTCCGCACAAACAAAAAAGTCGCGTTGCGACTTTTTTGTTTTTCCATTTATAGGAAAAAGGGATATCGTTTTCTGTGCCGCAGATGAAAAAGAGTCCGCGCTGTTATTCGCCTCCTGATAATTTTGACGCCCATAGAGGGAAGGGAAGTTCTTTCGAATTTCGTGCAAATATGGTTTGATGTTTTTTCTGATTTGAATTTCAAAGCAGAGGCTTTCTCTAAGGTTCTTTAATTTGCGAAAGCGTGCGTTTTCATTCTACAATGCCCACGCTAATCATTTTTTGCTTTTTCATATTTTCATAAAATCTTATGTGAAAGGATGTAAAATTTTGCATTCTTTTGCATTGACTTTCTGCTTAAAAAAGGGTATACTTTTTTTAGATATGTTTTCCTTTGGAGGTCACTATGATCAATCTTGAAAAAGAAATTCGGCAACAGCCGCAGGTTCTTGCCTCTGTATCGTCGGTGAACGCCGAAACAGTTGCTAAAATCGCTAAGCAGGCAAAAGAATCCGGCGTTACCGGAATCGCATTTGCAGCACGTGGTACAAGCGATCATGCTGCAATTTTCGCACAATATCTGTTTCACAGATTTACCGGAATGCCTTGTTCTTTGGCAACGCCTTCCGTGGTTACTTGCTATGGTGCCCATATGCAGTATGCGCACACGCTTGTAATCGGAATTTCACAGTCAGGTTGTGCAGCAGATGTTCGTGCAGTGATTGAGGATGCAAAACTTTCTGGTGCTATGACGGTTGCCATCACAAATGATTCGGCGTCTCCGCTGGCATGCTCTGCAGACTATCATCTGTTTTGCAATGCCGGACCGGAAACCAGTATCGCTGCAACGAAGACCTTCACAGCACAGATGTATGTGCTCACAATGCTTTGTGAGGCATTCGCGCATAGTGAAGAATTGAAAAAGGTGTTGCAGAGTGTTCCTGTCCTTGCACAGCAATTGCTTGATACGGTTCCGCAGCAAATCGATACCTGTATCGCGCGGTATCGGTATTTGCAAGATGCTTTTGTACTTGGTCGGGGGATGGCATACCCAATTGCACTGGAAGGTGCATTAAAAATTCTTGAAACTAATAAAATTCGCGTTCGCGGGTATGCCTGCTCTGATTTTCAGCATGGCCCTATGGCACAGCTGTCTGCCGGTACACTTGCCATTATTCTCGCTCCGTCTGGTCCAACGCAGCAGGATGCATTGACAATGATCGATAAAGCCTCTGCAACAGGAACGGAATATCTTATTGTAACAGATGATGCTGCTTTATCCAGCGCACATTTGCACAGCATTTTGATTCCGGGCGGGGCCGGTGATTGCGCTGCCTCTTTTCTGCTTGCAATGGCAATGCAATTATTTGCTTTAAAGCTTACCGAAATTAAGGGGATCGACCCTGATCAATCTGATGTTCTGAAGAAAATTACAATTACCAAATAATGTATATTTAGCACTGCCACGGCAGTGCTGAATGTGTTTTAAAACATTATTCAATGCAATTATTTTGATAAACAACAAGGAGAGTAACATGGAATCCAATTATTTCGGCAAGCTTAGTGTTATCGGCATGAAAGGGACGGATTCGTTTGTGCGTCGTGTGGATGAATATCTAACGGAGTGGCGCAAAAATGAAGAAAAAACCTACTTATTGGCTGCAGATTGCCCGCGCTTTGGAACCGGCGAAGGGAAGGGGATCTTGCACGATACGGTCCGCGGACACGATATCTATTTGTTTTGCGATCCGTTCAATTATGGTGTAACATATAAAATGTATGGACAAAACGTGCCTATGTCACCAGACGATCACTTTCAGGATCTTAAACGCATGATCAGTGCGATCGGCGGGAAAGCACGTCGCATCAATGTCGTTATGCCGATGCTGTATGAAGGAAGGCAACACCGTCGCTCAGCGCGGGAATCGTTGGATTGTGCTGTAGCATTACAAGAACTTGTCAATGTTGGGGTAACAAACATTATCACCTTTGATGCGCATGATGCGCGGGTACAAAATGCAATCCCATATCACGGGTTTGAAAGTGTGCGCACTTCATATCAAATGCTGAAGGCTATGGTCCGCTATGACCCCGATGTGAAATTTTTGCCGGATCAAACACTCTTTATCTCTCCGGATGAAGGCGGCATGAGTCGAGCTATGTACTACTCATCTGTACTTGGGTTGGATCTTGGCATGTTTTATAAAAGACGTAACTATACCATTGTGGTGGACGGAAGGAACCCGATTGAAGCGCATGAATATCTCGGCAATTCCGTTCAAGGAAAAAACGTCATTATTGTAGACGATATGATTTCCTCCGGCGATTCCATGATTGATGTAGCGTATCAGCTCAAAGAACGCGGTGCCAGCAAAATATTTGTGTTTGCAACCTTTGGATTGTTTTGTAACGGCCTTGAAAATTTTGATAAGGCATATAATCAGGGCCTTTTCAATCGAATTTACACCACAAATCTTAACTATCGGGATCATTCTGTAATTGAGCGGGAATGGTACAGAGAAGTTTCAATGTGCAAATATGTTGCGTATATCATTGATACTTTGAACCGTGATGAATCGATCAGTGATCTGCTCAATCCGGTTGGCAGAATTCACAATTTGATTGATCAGGCCAAGTTAAATTATTAAATAGTCGCAATAGAGTAATAGCTGTGCAGCCTCATCGGTACTGTTAATAGTTTTTCGCAAATTCGTTTCTGACAAAATGAAGTAGTGTGCCGGTAGTCCGGCGATGGAGCGGCTACGCTCCTCTTATTTGCACGAAAGCATATGCCGGAGGCAGAGTCAAGGGCGGTCGTAAGACCGTTCATCCCGCTCTTTGGGCTTTGTCAAGAAAAGTGTGTAAGTTTTTTTAAGAAGTTAGATAATTGATGTTTTTGTCCGCCTTTGGAGTGGAGCGTAGCGAAACGAAAAAGG
>JAXDZV010000048.1:0-16475 GCA_034086705.1 Eubacteriales bacterium
GTTCAATTGCCGAAGCGTTTTATGGTGCTGATGAGGATATGAAAGAAACGGCGCTTTCGTATCTGGATTCTTACCTTTTGGATATTGCTGAAAGTTTTGTAAACAAATTCATTAATAAGGAGTCATAATCATGGAAAGAAAGAACAACATCACAGAATTGGTATTTATCTTGGACAGAAGCGGATCTATGTCCGGTCTTGAAGCTGACACTATCGGAGGTTTCAATGCGATGATTGAGAAACAGCGAAAAGAAGATGGTGAATGTTATGTATCCACCGTTCTCTTCGATAATTACACCGAAGTTCTCCACGACAGAGTAAAGCTCTCGGAAATCAAGCCTATGACCGACAAAGAGTACACTGTGCGTGGTTGTACAGCTCTCATTGATGCTCTTGGCGGCGCTATCCACCACATTGGTAACGTCCACAAATATGCTCGTCCCGAGGATGTGCCGGCTCACACGATGTTTATCATCACTACAGATGGCATGGAAAATGCCAGCCATAAATACACGAGTGAGCGTGTGAAGCAGATGATCGAGCGTCAGCAAGAAAGATACGGATGGGAGTTCCTCTTTATCGGTGCAAATATTGATGCGGTTGAAACTGCCGCACGTTACGGAATCAACAGAGATCGTGCAGTTAATTATAACGCTGATAAGGAAGGCACCAGGGTTGTATATGAATCTGTCGCAAAAGCAGTATGCAGCGTTCGCAACTGCGAGGCACTCTCCGAAGATTGGTGCGCCGAAATCGATGCGGATTACAAAAAAAGAGGTAAAAAATCACGTTAAAGTCCGCTTTATGGTACACTATATGTGTTAGAATTTAGACAGTGGTTGAGAAAGTGAGAGGTTGAAATGAGGATAACCGATTTACATATGCATATCGTTCCCGGTGTTGATGATGGTTCACTTAATATGTCAATGTCGCTTGATATGCTTGAAATTGCCTATGAGCAAGGAGTAAGAGATGTCTTCTGCACTTCTCACAATGTGTATTCCGAAGATGAAATCACACGATACAAATCTCAATTTATGATGCTTCAAATGATGGCAAAATCTCGTTTCACGGATTTGAAGTTGTATATGGGTTGTGAGCTGTTGTGTGCCGGGGAATACATCGAGGATATCTTATATGGATTGGAAATCGGTGTATTCCTCCCGCTTGGGAACAGCAAGTATGTTTTAACGGAACTATACCAAGATGCTACACCTGAAGAGGCAACGAAGATTGTTTGGGCGTTACTCTCAGCCGGATGGAAACCCATTCTTGCTCATACAGAGCGTTATCCTGCTTTGTTTGAGAAAGATATCTTACGCAAACTAATCAACCTTGGTGCAATGATTCAAGTTAACCTATACAGCTTGGAAGAAGAAAACAACGAGACCGTGAAGCAAAGAGCAAGGTTCTTGGTGGATAATCAATTGGCGCATTTTGTTGGATCGGATTCGCACCGCATCAACCATCGTTCTCCCAAATACGAATATGGTGTTCGGTACCTAACAGAGCATTGTGAAAAAGAGTATGTAGAGAAGCTCTGTTTCAGGAATGCTTGCAACCTGATTTTTTGAAAAAATGTTATTTTTCTGCCTTCTATGGCTTGACAGCTTCGTGGATACTGTTGCGAAACGATATACATAATTCTATTATGATTGCAATACGCAAGTTATAGATTTCATACCGCAATTCGAGCTATTGAAAATACATCGAAAAAACGCTATAATAATACCGTAATAAGCAGTTATGGTGGCCACCGAAATTGCGGATTATGGAGGATAAAAATGCACATTAACGGTATCGATGAAAAAGACAACGAAATAATCAATCTTCTTTTGAAGGACGCAAGAATGTCATACTCCGATATTGGAGAGAAAATCGGTCTGTCTCGCACAGCGGTTAAGAATCGTGTTGCAACTCTTGAGAAGAACGGAATTATTGGAGGATACCGTGCAGTTATCAATCCTCAAGAATCCCCGGAGATGATGACCTTCATAGTGAATATCGAAACAAACCCGGAGCATTTCGACAATGCCAAGCAAGTGTTTGCAGAAGCTCCTGAAACGGTTACACTCATCCAAACAACCGGAAGAAACAGCCACCTGGTTGCAATCTGCGTAGCAGAAGACGTAAAGACGATGAGAAACTTCGTAAACCATATATACAGGACAGTTAATGGGATCTTGTCGATAAATGCCAACTCTGTTTTCGATGTCGTGAAAGGAAGCATCATTCCCGAATAATAAATTCGAGGTGTGCTATGAATAAAGCAGAAGTAGTTAAGAACCTTATGTATGCAGAGAAACAGTGCGGTTTGGTGGATACGCTCCACCGTATCTTTGGCAAGAATATCAAGGTAAATGTGGGATTTTCCAAGAGTGCGTGTGATGCAAGTATTGAAGAGCTGGTGCTGTCTGTGAGAAGCTACAACGCTCTCCGCCGCGCAAACGTTTCCACCTTGGGTGATTTGATTGAACGTCTCAATGAAGGCGGTCTTAAAAGCATCCGAAACTTGGGTGCAAAAAGTTATAGCGAGATCCAAACCAAAATGCTTGTATATGGTTTTGAACGTCTATCCGAAAAGGAGAAAACGGAATTCTTCTACAATTTAGTAAACAATAATACAGCAATGTAGCTATAAATTATGGGAGGTCATAGATATGGCAAAAGATAAGATTATAAGCCGTCCCGGCTTGTTCGGCACAGTAAACCACTACGATAGTAAGGGAAAGAAAATCGGAGAAAGCCGCCCCGGTCTCTTTGGTTCTACCAATCACTACGACAGCAAAGGACGCAAGGTGGGATCAAGTCACGATGGTATTTTCGGTAGCACCTCCCATTATGACAATCGAGGCCATAAGGTTGGTTCTTCGCAGAGAGGAGCTTTCTCTACAGACCACTATGACTCCAAGGGACATAGAACAGGAAAGAGTCATCCGGGTTGGTTCGGTTCTACTGAAACTGAATTCAACAAAAAGAAGTAAGGACTATTGGGTGATGGACGATGAGAATTGAAAGAAAATATGTATCTTTTTTTGTGTTGTCGCAGACAGATGAACAAGCTAAAAATGTGTTTGAAGGAACAATCAAGAAGTATGCAGCTGATACAGAAGAAGCACAGCGGTTGATTGATTACCATTATTCTAACCGCACTATGGTTTATGGCGCAGAGATGGGATATTGCATCCCGCATTTTGATGAAATTGTGCGAGGCTTTGAAGTATTGGACGATGAATATCCATATGATAACGGCTTTGATGCAACTGATACAAATGAAGTAATAATCGCAGACAAAGGTGATAACTATATCGAACTTCATTTAATCAAAAGATTCGATGGAGAAGAATACATTATTAGATAGCAAACGAGTAAAGGGTGATAAGATATGAGTGATAAAGGGTTATTTGGTGGCTTATTCGATTTTAACAATGACGGCAAATTGGATACCTTTGAAAGAGCTGCGGAATTTGGTATGTTTATGCAGATGATGGATTCAGAGAAGAACGATGCGTTAGCATCGGCGGGACTTAATCCTGATGACCTTGAAGATATGGGATACTTTGAGCGTAGAGAAGCTTTAGAAAATGCTGGTCTCGACCCCGACGATTTTGAATAAAAAAGAAATAATCCCCGGAGCCTTTGTTGGTTCCGGGGATTCGTTCATTCTACAAGGTCGTATATATTAATCACTTTTTTCCAGCCTTGATGGCATACTGCATTGTTTGGTAAGCCCCACCGGATTCCTTTTCTACATAGCAGATTAAAAGGTCAGCTCGATCTACCATATACCGGTTACGCTTTTGGATTGCACCCTTGAAGTGGCTGGATGCGGATTCCTGGCACAGTTCAACTTCATCGTAGTATTCCTCAAAGGATTCTACGTTATCTCGATATTCAGCGGTCTCATAAGGCATAACCCATATAAGGGAGCTGTTGGCGTCAAATACGCGCTTTTTGACACGCAGGACAGTAGAGGATACTATTTGGTCGAAATCACCGTCACGACCCACCAGGAAGTCCACATAGGACTTGCTGCCGATTAACTCACGCACAAGCTCTTCGACTTTATCTTCCACAAAAGAGAATCGGTCGATGTAGCGATGGCCGATGAAAGCCACAGTATAAATATCAAGCATCTATTCACCTTGGTTCTGTTGGCTGTAATCATACATTAAATATTATTATAACATAATCATTCCAACAAAACAAGATAACCAATAGAATGGCTCACACAATTTTGACCACCGTATAGGATACAATATTATAAAAGGACGGTGGTGAAATATGTACGAAAACGAATTTCAAACACGCCTCACTCAATTAAGAGAAAAGAAAGGTGTTTCGGCTCGTGATATGAGCCTTTCAATCGGGCAGAACCCCGGTTATATAAACAACATCGAAACCGGAAAAGCACTTCCTTCGATGTCCGGATTTTTATATATCTGCGAATATTTACAGCTTTCTCCCAAGGACGTCTTTGACACGGATGCAAAGAACCCTGAAAAATTGAACGAGCTTATTAAAGAGATAAAGAGACTGGACGACAAGCAATTAGATAGCATTGCATCCATCGTCCATGGACTCGTTAAGAAAGGTTAATCACAAGGCGCACAGCTTCACGGCTGTGTGTCTTTTTTAATGATATTGAAAAAAGTTTTTGAACTTGTGTTATAAAGTCTTGAACCCGCGCAAGACTTTATGTTTTGAATGACCCCCCAAGGTAGGGGGAGGTTTCAAAATAACGAACAACGAAAGCTGGAAGAAAACAGCAACAGAATAAGAGAAGATTTTCCGGTACAGCATTGAACGCTCCACAAAAAGAAAAAAGCCAAAAACCCCTGTAATTAAGGGATTTACGGCTTTTGCAAACAAAAAAGTCACCTCGTAAAGAGATGACTTCTTTGTATCAACGAATGTTGACTATTATGCCTAAAAGTAACCAAACGGAGCAGAATAGAGGTAAAAGTAAGCAAAAGTAGTGTGACTGCTCTGTTCGATAAATTGGAATTGGTTTAATCCTTGCTTAACACTTTTTTCTGCCAAGACTTTTTTTCGCATTGAGGGCAACGCATATATCTTGTTCTGCCCATGTGCGGAGCCATAGCAACGGCTCTATATGTCGGTGCATATCGGTGTCCGCATTCTTTGCATGTATAATATCCTGCCACTTGCTCCATCCGCAGTGCATAGAAGCAACCCGCTAAGAACAAAACAAATCCAAATACAATGAGAGTAATTCTTAGTCCATTTGACATTTGCACAAAAGCGGCAACAAATATCAAAGCAAAAAGAACGACCGTCGCGGTAATGCCTATAAACACTTCTACGGACAACAATCTTTTGTCTGCCTGTTCTTTTTGCTTAATCATTTCAAGCAAATTGTTCTCTAATTCTTTGTCGTATTTATCCATTGTAACTACCTCCCCACATAATAAATCATTAACACTGATACCCAGAACATCACAAAGTTCAAGCATAATAGACGAGTCGGGCAGAGATTTGCCAGTTTCCCATTTTGATATTGCTCTGTCGGTAATGTTCAGTTTTTCTGCCAACTGCATTTGGGTTAAGTTTGTTTTTCTTCTGCACTCGGCAATGAACTTTCCAATTTTTACTTGGTCCATAGGTTACCTCCTTTCGCTTTCAGTATAGACAATTTTGGTAACAAAGAACACGAACCGATGGTTGAGTGGAGAGAAATCAACCATCGGTGGGGTGAAAAATGACCGTCAAATTCAAGTTTGTTAAATAGATTATACCATAATTCTATAAAGTAAACAAGGCAAAGCCTTGTATATCATCCGCAGCTTGTCTGCGGTATATCATCAATGCGAAGCATTGCATCTCATCAAGCTGCAGTTAATACAGCCTCCGACTGATGATATGTGCCTGCGGCGATGATATACACACTGACGCATGATGATATGCCAAGCCTGCGGCTTGAATAAAAAAGAAGTAACTTTTGGTAGACAAAAGTTACTTCTTTTTTGGTGGGGGAAGGTGGATTCGGACCACCGAAGTCAGTGACAACAGATTTACAGTCTGCCCCCTTTGGCCGCTCGGGAATTCCCCCATGCCCTATTGAATTTGAATGTAGCAAAGCTACTGGAGCTGGTGATCGGAGTCGAACCAACAACCTGCTGATTACAAATCAGCTGCTCTGCCATTGAGCCACACCAGCAAATAACACTCGCTCCACGCGACGGTAATGATTATATCATCGCAAAAGTAATTTGTCAACTCTTTTTTTGAAAAAAGGAAGATTTTTCGTAGGGCCCCAAGCAGGACAGGAACAAAGGCCTGCCCCGCTTGGATGTCTTTTATGTGTTTTTCAAAATGATACGATCAATAACGTCGGCAGCATGTTCACACAAATCGCAACAGTGCTCCAAATCTTCACAAACCGCCTTACAGCCGAGTATTCGCTTCGTATCATCAGTCGTTGCAAAAAGTGTATGAATTGCCTTCGCATATACAGCATCCGCTTCGCTTTCAATCGAATTGATTTGCACAAGCAATTCACGCAGATGTTGCGGCTTTTTGAAATTTTTCAATTCGGCTACCGCATCGCGCAATGCACAAACGCAACGGCACACTATGGCAGCCAATTCAGGCATATGCGGCGGTAATTCGGAAATATGAAACATATAGCATGCCAACACTACCTCATCGAGCGCATCAGTTACATCATCAATAATTTGAACAAGACTGAGAATGTCTTCCTGATCAATCGGTGTAATAAACTCAACAGATAGTTTTGCAAGGATAGAATGATGCACCTCATCTGCACTGTGTTCAATTTCATGCATTTTCATTTGCTGCATTTCCATCGTTTCTGCAGTATAAGCAGAAAGAATCTGTTGCAGCAAATCTGCTGCCCTTACACAGTGATTCACCTGCTCTTGCAATAGTGCAAAATAATCGTTTTTGTTCTTTGCCATGTTTTCTCTCCTTCCTGTTTCGGTGTCTTACGAAAATAACAGTAAAAACAGCTTGGCAAGTGCATAACCAAGCAGCCCACAACCCGGAAATGTGCAAATCCAGGTCAAGACTAAATCTTTAGCAACACCCCAGTCAACATTTTTAAAGCGGCGTGCTGCTCCAACACCCATTATCGCAGTTGTTTTTGTATGCGTAGTGCTGACCGGCATACCCGTCAATGATGAAACCAAAAGGCACATTGAGGCGCCAAAATCGGCTGCAAACCCTTGATATGGCTTTAGTTTCACCATATCCATACCAACCGACTTAATGATGCGATAGCCACCAATTGAAGTACCGATCCCCATGACAGCAGAACACAGCACCATCAGCCACACCGGTACCTCAAAGCTGCTCACGGCCGCATTCCCTCCGGAAAACGCAGCCCCCAACAGAAAGATTGCCATGAATTTCTGGCCATCTTGCGCACCATGCATAAATGCCATAGCCGCGCCACCTGCAATTTGTGCGCCGGAAAAGAAATGGTCCAGCTTCATTCGGTTTTTTCGCCTGCAGAAAAGCACTGTCAACTTAGAAGATAGAAAGCCAAGTAAAAAACCGAGCGCAACGGAAAAGAAAATACCGTAAAGCACTTTGACCCATTCGGAGAAATTAATGCCTGAAAAACTGTTTTGAATTGCAACAGCCGCACCGGATAGCCCTGCAATCAGCGCATGGCTCTCACTTGTCGGTATTCCGAAATACCAAGCGGCCGTTGCCCAGATGACAATGGCAGCCATCGCCGCACAGAGAGCAATCAGGGACAGATGCGCATCTCCCCCAAAATCTACCATGTTATATATTGTCATGGCAACAGACTTATTGACCGCCGTCATTACCAAAACACCCAGAAAATTGAAAACAGCCGCCATAATAATGGCTTTACGTACACCGATCGCACGGGTCGAGACACATGTTGCGATTGCATTGGGCGCGTCTGTCCAGCCGTTGACAAGAATTACACCAAGCGTCAGAACAGTTGAAACAAACAACATCGGATTATGCAGCATTTGCTCTATAAAACTTGAAATTGTCATCTTTTCAATTCTCCGCAACCGCAATCGCGATTGCTCCTTTGGCAGTGTTTTTCTGCGTAGGCAACGCATTTTGTTCATTGTACCATATACTGCGTCAAAACACAACATTTTTCCCGAAATTTACTGCCTGGAAGACAAACTGCCCAATATCTCATAAAAATGCTCTGCGCAACTCCGAATTAATCGTGCGCAGAGCATACGAAAATATAATCAAGCGCTTCTTCGCAGGCGTCCCTATCCATATGCAACCCATCAGAAGTTCGCTTCGGTGAAAGATAACCGCCGTCTTCCGCAAAGTATGTAAAAAGATCGATATAACCATAACCGCCATCTTCCGCAATGGCTTTTGTGACACGGTTGAAAAGTTTTATATTCTCTTGCGAAAGATTGGAATCAGCTTCCTTATTACGCGTAATTCCAAACTCACCAATCAGAAAAATCTCTGCTTGGGGATTTGCCAGCGTAATGGCATCCAGCAGCGTGTTATATGCTTGTTCAAATCCACCAATATCTTTGCCGGAAGATTCATTTACGCCTACCAAAATGTAATACTTCCCCGCCTTCTTCCCAGTTCGAATCGCATTCGGCACAGTCATCAAAGTACCGTCGCTTCGTTCCACACAAGGTGTATAGCAAAGAGAAGCCGCTGTGTATCCGTCATAAGCATAGCTCGCAGCAAATGCAAGCCCGCTGTACAAAACCAAACCGCGCATACGAGAATTACCAATCATAACCGCATCTGAAAACCACTCCGCCTTATCCGGCAAAGCAGCCGTCTGATTGACCGGCTTTGTGCTGGGATCATCTGTACTGCTTGTCTGTACAGGCTGTGTCGGGCGAGAGGGGATCACGTTTTCCTCAAATGATTTTCCCAGCGCACAGCCGCTGCCACCGACAAGTAAGGCAACGCAGCATACAAGACAGAGCAGGCGGTATTTTAAATGATTCATATTGTTATATCCTTTTTCGAAAGCATTTCTTGAAGCAACCGATAAGTACGGCAGACAGAGCTGATACACAATTGTTCAAAAGGTGTGTGCACATCTTTCAGATCCGGACCGAAAGAAATTGGATCAATCCGCGGCATATGGCTTTTGATAACACCGCATTCCAAACCGGCATGAATAGATTCAACGCGAGGCTTTTGCCCGAATAAAGAAAAATATGCGTTGCAATACCGGTTGCGACTTTTTGAATGAGCATCATACGCCCATCCCGGATACTCTCCGCGAAAAGAAATTTCCATACCGAGGGTTCGTGCCAGCTGACATAAAACAGCCTGTACATCCGCTCGGCGCTCTTCTACGCATGAACGCACTGAAACGGTGAAAACCATTTTATCCGTTGCGGTGCGAACGATTCCAAGATTAGCTGATGTTTCGATTTGTGCAGTATCCTCTTGCATGCGGCGCAGCACACCACACGGCACCGATGTGATCATTGTAAGGGCCGTGTCCGTGTCCTGTTGGGTTAACGGCTGCATTGATACGGAAGAAGGGGAAAGCGTAATGGCAGCAGCCGCATCTGCCTTTGAAAAAGAAGAATAACGCTGCAAAATCATCTGCTGCGCGGCTGTAATAAAAGCTCCTTGATCGGCCTGTGGGACGGTGACTTGTACGCGACAACTGCACGGAATTGCATTGTCCATTTCACCCCCGTCCATTTGTACCAAACGAACGGCAAATTGACGCCGTAAATGTGTAAGAAGGCAGCCCAATGTTCGTATGGCATTCACGCGACCAAGCGCAATGTCCATACCGGAATGCCCGCCTGCAAATCCGTCAGCAATCAATGAAAAGCCGGTCATTCCATCACATGCCGTGCGTGTCAGAGGCTGCTGTATATCACACCGCACCCCGCCCGCACAACTAACTGTTGCAATTCCTTCATCCTCACTATCCAGATTGAATAACAGTTCCGCACAGCAATCAGAATAATCAAATGCCGCTGCACCACTGAGTCCGGTTTCTTCCTGCACAGTAAACAAACACTCTAATGCGCCGTGTTGCAGCGATGCATCATCCAACACCGCAAGCATCATTGCAACAGCAATGCCATTATCTGCGCCAAGCGATGTATTGTCCGCATGCAGCCAGTCTCCGGTGCAGATCAAACGAATCGGATCCTTTGAAAAGTCATGTGTGCTGTCAGTCGTTTTCACACATACCATATCCATATGTCCCTGCAACATCACGGTTGGCTCGTTTTCATATCCTGCTGTTGCATCTTTCTTAATCAACACATTGTGCATGGCATCTGTTCGAAACCATAAACCGCGCGATCGCGCAAAATCGCACAAAAACGCAGCAATTCCTTCCTCTGCAGAGGAAGCACGCGGGATAGCACTGATTTGTTCAAAAAAGTGAAACACCGGCATTTTAGAAAGCTGTTGCAGCATACCTTCACCTCATACAAAAAGTTTTAAAGTTTCAAAAATACTGCCAACCGGGATTAACTCCGCACCACGCGGGGGTGTACGCAAAGCCTGAAAGCTGCGCTTAGGCAAAAGAATGCGCGTAAAACCGAGTCGTACACACTCCCGCACACGCTGGTCAATATAGGATACGGCCCGCACTTCACCTGCAAGCCCAACCTCTCCAATCGCAACGAGATTCGGCCCCACCGGTTTGTCTTTGATCGATGATATTAATGCAATACAAACCGCCAAATCCGCCGCCGGTTCGTCCACCCGCAGACCGCCTACCACATTCAAATAGGCATCACTGGACGAAAACCGCAACCCCAGGCGTTTTTCCAGCACTGCCAGCAGCAATGCCATACGATTATAGTCAATTCCGGAAGAAGAACGACGCGGCGCCGGAAAGACTGTATGTGATACCAATGCCTGCACCTCTGCAAGCAACGGTCGCGTCCCCTCCATGATGCAGATTGCACAGTTGCCACTCACATCCTCCGGCTGGGAAGACAGGAGCATCTCCGATGGATTTTCAACCTGCAATAGACCCTGGTCCGTCATTTCAAAAACGCCGATTTCGTTTGTTGAGCCATATCGATTTTTTATTGCTCGTATAATTCGATAGCTTTGTTGCCGCTCGCCTTCAAAGTAGAGAACGGCATCCACCATATGCTCCAGCACCTTCGGACCTGCAATGCTTCCCTCTTTGTTGACATGCCCAACCAGCAACACAGAGATTCCATCGTTTTTTGCCTTGCGGATCAACGCCATAGCAGCTTCCTTCACCTGCGTGACGCTCCCAGGAGCAGAGGGAACTTGCTCACTGTACATTGTCTGAATTGAATCGACAATGAGAATATCCGGGTGAACCTTATCGCATTGCTCCATAATTCGCCGCACATCCGTCTCAATGCAAAGAAATAAATTGGTGCCGCTGACACCAAGACGCTTTGCGCGAAGTTTCAGCTGTCCTTTTGACTCCTCTCCTGATACATATAGCACCTTTTTGCTCTGTCCGAGTGCGTCACAAATTTGTAGCAACAATGTGGATTTTCCAATTCCCGGCTCGCCGCTGAGTAAAACCACGCTGCCTAAAACCAAACCGCCTCCCAACACGCGGTCCAATTCTGCAAGCCCCGTATTGCTGCGCATATAGCTCGGCAACTCCAAAGTATCAAGCGGCACAGCATCTCCGTCTGTCGACAAAGAAGACACCAACGCAAGCCGCCCCGAGGCAGCTTTGGCAGGCGGATCCGGCAGAAGGATCTGCTGCTCCTGCATCGTGTTCCATGCACCGCAGCTTGGGCAGCGTCCTAACCATTTTGCAGTCTTATATTCACATTCCGTGCACACATATACACTTTTTGCTGTCTTCATCAGAATTCACACTCCGTCTGCTCTTAATAATTTAACCTACCTGGCGTAAATATTCCAACGCAGCACTCCCCAGCAGCAGTGCAAGCTGCTTTTGATAGGTATCCGTCTGCAAAAGCGTGCACTCTTGCGGATTTGAAAGAAAGCCACATTCCACCAAAACTGCTGTTCCCTGCAATTTATACAATAAAAAAATGTTGCTGCCAGCTTTTTTAACGCGCCTGTTATTCTCTCCGTCGAGATATGTCGTGCACGCATGCTGCACAGTTTGCGCAAATTCACGCGAAGAATCAGCATTGGGCGAATAAAAAACTTGTAGGCCGTGATAACGTGGATCGGCAAAACGGTTCATATGGATACTCAAAAAGATAGCTTGTGGTTGTTCTTGTGCCAAGCGCAATCGGTTTGTAAGGTCTGTACGACGCCGTTCGCCTTTGACATCTTCGCCGCACAGCGCCATATCCCGCTCCCGCGTACAACAATGCGGCACCCCGCACAAAGTGAGAAATGTACTGAGCCGCTGTGTCACGGAAAGATTCAGATCTTTTTCAAGTACGTCTCCCTGCACACAGCCTGCATCGTCTCCACCATGCCCTGCGTCCAAGACCAGAAGATTTTGCGGCGCCTGCTCACAAAGCGTTTTCTTTACCGGCACAGCGCGGCTGAAGTACCCGCCGGCAATCACGCTCGGAACTGCCACACTTTGCAAAAAGCAAGCAGCCACAACATACAAAACCATTGTTGCCAAAAAACCACATATGGAAATAAAAATACCTCGATTTACCTGTGTTGTTTTTCTATGCTTCAAAACACAAACCTCCCTCATTCAAAAATATTGTATGAGGAGGCATGCGCCGTTATTTCTTTCGCTTTTTTTGTTTTTCGGGCAAGCCGAGCAGCGCCCGCAGCGTTTGATTGCGAAAGCCTAGCTCAAACGCCGCTCCACAAACGACAATCGCCGGCAGTGGGAACAACAGGTAAACAAAAAACGGAAGCCTGGATGCCTGTACAAACAGAGAGCATAGCGGCAAATACATTGTCTGCGTCAAATGCACTACCACCTTTGCAAACGCTAAGTTTCCAAAGAACGAAACGGCGGAAAACAAATCACACATTGCAACCAGTATACCGAGCAAAATATTGATACTGTTGGCAAACAAAGCCAGGAAAAAGCCTTTCCCCTTGATATATTCCGCTCGATCTACATCATAGCGCACACGGTCTTTCGCCCCGTCTGCCCAAAGAACAGTATACTGTAAATACAAATAAAAACCTGCGCAGAATATGCCGACGATCAACTGGACCGACCAATGCTCAAAAATCGTATACACAGAAACCATCATCAAACTGAACAGTGATAATGCAATTTGGTTGATCAAAAGCCGCACCACCGTATAAGAGTTCGCACGAAATAGCTTCCACATAGGGACACCTCCGAAAAAAGTCTCTCGATATTATATCTCTTTTCGTCGAGAAATGCAAGCATTGCCCCCATGCAGAACAAAAGGCCGTAGCAAAATTTACACTTTATCCATGAAACACACTAAAAATTAGGTATAATGGTAACGAAAAGGATGGGAAAACAAATGGCAGATTATAAACCAATCGACTATTCCGAATATCCGCAGCTGTTTCATGCATTCGGAAGTTATAAAACCGTTGTGCAAAACCGCTCCGTCAACACCGTGTCTGATTATTTGAGCGATTTACGGCTTTTTTTTCGTTACATTCGTATGAGCCGTGAAAATTTACCGCTCTCTTCTTTTTCCGAGATTGCCATTGACTGCGTTGATCTTGCATATGCCGCAAGTATTAAAAAAAGCGAAATCTATGCATTTTTAAATTTTATGTCTGAGCACCACGCAAACCATGCCAGCGCACGTGCCCGTAAGCTTTCCGCTATCAAGGCATTTTATAAATATCTGACAACCGCAACCGGTCAGCTGGAAGAAAATCCTGCGCGTGATATTGAGGGCCCAAAAATCAAACAAGCACTGCCAAAATATTTATCACTTTCCGAAAGTGTGCAATTGCTCGACACCGTACGCGCCGATACACAGAGCAAGACACAGCTGCGCGATTATACAATGCTCACTTTGTTTTTGCACTGCGGAATGCGGCTCTCCGAACTTGTCGGTATTAGCCTGCAGGATATCGACCCGGAGATACACACATTGCGTGTGCTTGGAAAAGGGAGCAAAGAACGCCTTTTATACCTCAACGACACATGCCGCGAAACACTCGCTCAATATCTGCAATACCGCAAAGCCCAGCAGGCAAATACAAAGGACCGACGTGCACTCTTTCTCAGCACACGCGGGCAGCGTATCAGCCCCAAAACCGTGCAATGGGTTGTTTATAAATATCTGGATGCTTCCGGCCTGGGCAATCGGCGCCTTTCCGTGCACAAGCTTCGCCATACAGCGGCCACCCTGCTATATCAGAGCGGCAAAGTGGATGTTCGCGTTTTAAAAGAAATTCTCGGGCATGAACAGCTTAACACCACGCAAATCTATACGCATGTATCCGATCAGCAGCTTGCGCAAGCCATGCAAGCCAATCCGTTGGCTGATCAAACCACAGCACTTGCACGCTCTGAAAAACCTTAAGTCAAAATCCATCCTTCACACAAGCATCACATACATATGGTATCATAAGCACCGAAAGGGGGCACAAGCATGGAACAAGCGTACCACATTCTCGCCGTCGACGATGAAACAATGATCCGGGAATTGATCCGAAAATATGCTGAATTTCAAGGCTACACCGTGGATGAAGCACAAAACGGAATGGAAGCGGTTGAAAAATGCCGCAAAACCAATTACGATTTGGTAATTATGGACGTGATGATGCCGTTCCTGGACGGTTTTTCAGCGGTTCGAGAAATTCGCAAGGAAAAAGACGTGCCGGTCATCATGCTTTCCGCGCGCACAGAAGAATATGACCGTATTCACGGATTTGAGGTAGGCGTGGACGACTACGTCATAAAACCTTTCTCCCCACGTGAATTGATGCTGCGCGTTGATGCCGTGCTCAAACGCACACACCGGTCTAAAGAAGAAGCGGACAAGCAGATTTTTCAATTTGAAGGGCTTACAGTGGACTTTGCAGGACGACGCGTATTGATCGACGGAAAAGAAATCGATATGACTCCCAAAGAGTACGATCTCTTTTTTTACATGGTCCGCAATCGCGGCATAGCACTCAGCCGCGAGAAATTGATTACAGATGTTTGGGGTTATGACTTCTACGGTGACGACCGGACGTTGGATACACACATCAAACTTCTTCGGCATAGCCTCGGTCCATATAGTCGCTGTGTCGTTACACTGCGGGGGGTCGGTTATCGCTTTGAAACACAATAAACACAACCAAACCACAAAAAGTTTCGGAATTCGTCGCAAACTTATTTTGTATCTCGGCCTTTTCACCATTATTCTGTTTTTGACACTTTATTTAACACAAACAGTGTTTTTGGATGATATCTATCGGCACATGAAACTCAAGGAGCCAAAAACCGCCGCTGCAATCATAGCATCAAAACTTGGTACTGACGCGCTACCGGATGTAGTCACACAACAGCGCGAAAGCAATCAACTGTGCATTCAGGTTCTGAACAGTGCGTTTCTCGGTGTCTGTACTGACAGCGATGTCTGTTACAGCCACGCTGCAAACGGACATTGTTTTTTGCATGATCTGCACCCAGTCGGACAACGCACTTTTCTAACAAAACTCAAAAATGAGTCCAGCGGTACTTATTTTGGAGAATACCGCATCAGCTCTCCGTGGGACAACCTCCCGAAAACCGAAGACGTTGACAACGGTTCGGTTTGGCTATACGTTACAACAGCGGCAGATCCGCAAGGTGCTGAATATTATATTATCATTTCAACCACCATCACACCTGTCAGCGCTGCCGTTAAAACCCTGCGCAGCGAGCTTTTGGTTGCAATGATCGTTTTCATTGCCGCTGCCGTTGTCATGGGAATCATCCTTTCCCGCAGTATTTCAAAACCATTGGAAACAATCAATGCGGCAGCTGAAAAACTCGGTCGCGGCGAATACGATTTGGAAGACAATCTGCATTCGGGGCAAAATTCATACCGTGAAATTGTACAGTTGAAAGATACACTTATGCTCACTGCACAGGAATTAAAAAAGACAGATACACTGCGGCGTGAACTGATTGCCAACATATCACACGATTTACGAACTCCTCTTACTATGATTCGTGGGTATGCGGAAATGATGCGGGATATTCCCGGTGAAAATACACCGCAGAACATGCAAATCATCGTAGATGAATCAGCACGTCTTTCCAGCCTCGTGAATGACCTGTTGGATCTTTCAAAGCTACAATCCGGCACTGCTCCATATTGCCCTGCCCCTTTTTCCATCACTGCCTGTATTCGCCAAATTATTGAGCGTTGCAGCCGTATGACACAAACCGACGGCTACCATATCGACTTTATATGTGATTGCGGCGAGGTTATGGTGTATGCAGATCCGACACGCATTGAGCAAGTCATCTACAATTTGCTCGGAAACGCCATCAACTACACAGGTGCTGACAAGCGCATTCTGGTACGGGAGTCATTCTGCGCCAATCATACGCGTGTACACATTGACGTCATCGACACCGGGAGCGGCATCGCTCCGGAAAATCTG
>JAXDZV010000002.1:0-2148 GCA_034086705.1 Eubacteriales bacterium
ACACCATTTAGGACTGTTTGAAGCATCTCATATGATGTGAAGACAGTACAAAAAGCAGCCTACTGGCAGCAAAACTATTTTTCAACAACAAACCGGCTTCGCCTTTTTGATATGATTCCCCTTAAGTAGACAAGGTAAATAACCAAAACTACTTAGGGGGACTTTTATGTCTAAATATTCAAAAGAATTCATTATAAAAACATGTGAAGAATATTTATCTTGTAACTCATCAAAGTTAGAATTATGTAATAAGTATGGTGTTCATTATAAAAATGGAAAGTCTATAATCGACGATTGGATTCCAAGATATCTCGAAGATGGAGCGGATGCCTTTTTATCTACTGTTGGAAACAAAGTTTATTTATCATCTGATAAGATTTCTGCGGTAGAAGATTATATTGAAGGAAAAGGAAGTTTAAGAACTATTGCTGCAAAATACGGAATTTCTTCAAAAGAAACACTTAGGCAATGGGCTTTATTGTATAATGCCAATAGAGCACTACAGGATTATAATCCACAACGGGAGGTCTATTGGACTATAGTCAATAAAATGGACAAAAAATGTGTACTAAAAGGAAAAATAAAGAGCTTCAGCCTGATTAGGAGATAAACCATTCTTGAAACCTATGAAGAAATCCGCAAGAATCCGCCAATAGTGGCGTAAAAGAGAAATACGGCGTAGCCTTTATCGGCTACACCGTATCCTACATACCACGACTGTCCTTTGCCAACTCTGGCAAACACCGGCATTTTTTTATAGGAAATGATTGCAAATCTTAAAAAAATATGCTAAACTTACATCATACATTAGTTGTCTATAGTTGTCTATGGCAATATAGCTCAACAGGAAAGGATAAAACCATATGCAAAATTTTAATTTATACAATCCGGTTAATGTGATTTTTGGACCGGGAGAATCCCGTAAAATCGGCCAATATGCTAAAGACTTCGGAAAGAAGGCGCTTGTGGTCAGTTATGAAGAGCACAGCTTTTTTGACGCCCTTTTGCGTGATGTAACAGCATCTTTGTCGGCACACGGTGTTACTCCGGTTCCGTTTTATACAATTACTGCCAACCCCTTGCTCTCACAGATTGAGCGGGCGATTGCATTGTGCAAACAAGAAAATGTTGATCTGTGCATTGCTGTGGGTGGCGGCAGTGTAATGGATGCGACAAAAGCTATTGCAGCGGGCGTTTTATACCCTGCCGATCCGTGGAAGATGTATGTCTCGCGGCACGATTGCGCCGTGGCGGTCCCACCGAGCGAATCTTTGCCGACAATCATGATTCCAACACTTCCCGCAACTAGCAGTGAGATGAATTGCATAGCAGTTGCTACAAATGATCGTACACATGAAAAGGCATACATTATGTCAAATGCAATTTTTCCGAAAATTTCGCTGCTGGATCCCGAGTTGACATGTTCCCTGCCCCGTTTTCAAACCGTGGTGGGAGCTGTCGATTCAATGTCACACGTGTTGGAGGCATATCTGAATGGAGACCAAAATTCACCGCTGCAAGACCGGTTACATGAGGGGATTTTGGTTACCATTATGTCTGAATTGCGGGCTATCCTGAAAGATCCTTCTGACGTATCACACCGCGCAAATATCCAATGGGCTGCGACCCTTGCATGGAATGGCTATATTCAATCCGGTCTGAATGCGACCACACCGATGCACCAAATGGGGCATGTTCTTTCCGCTCTTTATAATACAACGCATGGTGTGACACTTGCGATTTTCATGGACGCTTATTTCCGCTACACCTGTGTTTTGAACGAAGAGCGAACAGCGCGGTTTGCATTACTTGGCTCCAAACTATTTGCGCTTGATCGGACAACACTCGGCGATACTGCTGCTGCCAAAGCGTGTGTACAGAAAATCATCGAATTTTTAGATGAGGTAGAGGCGCCACACACGCTACGTGCTGCCAATATACCGACGGACCAGGAAAGCCTCAACAAAATTGCAGATGAAATTGTGTGTCACGGTTGCGATGCAAATGGGAATCTCCCCTCGATTCCTCCAATCGGGCGCGATGGTATTCTTGAAATTTTACATATGGCAATTTAACGCGGGCCTATATGCAGAGCAACGCTATGCTTTTTGCAAATAGCGTTGCTCTGATTGTTTTTTATAAAAAATT
>JAXDZV010000029.1:0-2830 GCA_034086705.1 Eubacteriales bacterium
GAATTTTACAATGTTTTTGAGGAAGAGCTTTTTAAAACTTTGGATAAGATTGATTTCTATTACGAAAAATTCCAGTCTGTAAGAGCAAGAGATGTAAATTTAGTCAGCACTATGTTCTTTGAGGGGTCAATAGAACGCGCAAAAAGCATAACTCAAGGTGGTGCAAAAAACGCTGTTGCAGACTGTCAGCTTATGGGGATTACAACGGTTATTGACTCTCTTTCAATTATTCAACAGTTTGTATACGGTGAAAAAATCGTTACTATGGAAGAATTAGTAAGTGCTTTAAAGGCTGATTGGAAAGGCTTTGAGGATTTACGGAATATAATTTTGAAAAAAGGTAAGTTCTTTGGAAATGATGATGAAATTTCAAATGAATGTGCAGATAAATTTGCTAAAAGTCTTAACGAATACTTTAAAGACAAGAAGAGTGATTTCGGATACAGATATCTTGTAGGTAATCTCATTGGCTATAATCAGCACAACAAATGGTTTGGGGAGGCAACAAAGGCAACCCCCGACGGAAGACATAACGGAGATATTATTTCTTTTGGATTGGGTCAAAGTGAAGGAAAGGACAGAGAAGGGCTTTCTGCTCTGCTATGGTCGGTTGCCAAATTAAACATCAATAACCCGATTTTGTGCGGCGATACCGTTACAAACGTTTTACTCGACGAGCAGCTCGTAAAGGGCGACGAGAATTTTGAAAAACTTGTCAAAATGTTTGAAACATATTTTAAAATGGGGGGACTTCATTTCCAGCTCAGCTATGTTTCAAAGGAGGATTTAAAAGATGCTAAAATAACACCCGATAAATACAAGAGTCTAAGAGTTCGTGTCAGCGGCTTTTCCGATTACTTCGTACTTCTTAACGAAGATTTGCAGGATGAGATTATAACAAGAACAGAGAAATCGAGATGCTGAAAATGGAATTAAGAAATGATAAAATATTGGTCTTCGGCGGTGGCAGCGGCATAGGAAAGGCTGTTGCCAAACGCCTCATCGACGCAGGTGCAAAGGTGATTATTACCGGCAGAAATGAGGAAAAACTTAAACTTGCCGCAGAGGAAATAAACAACAAAGATTTATTTTATAAGGTGTTTGATATTACTGATATCGGCGAACATAAATCAATTTTTGAATATGCCGAAAAAATTTTGGATGGGCTTAACGGCTTTGTTAATACTGCGGCAGTGGGAAGTGATTTTATCGGTCGAGGATATGAGCCTTGGGACATTACCGAGGACGAATGGGACGGTATGACCGACATCAACTTCAAGGCGGCATTCTTTTTAATGCGTAATGAAATAAACTTTATGCTTGAAAGGCAGACAAAAGGCAATATTTTGAATTTTGCTTCTAATGCTGCTTGTATGGATATAATAGGCAGCTACGGTGCGTCAAAACAGGCGGTCATAAAATGGACCAGAGCATTTGGAAAAAGATACGGGCACAATGGAATTATTATAAACGGAATTGCTCCCGGTGCTACCTTTACACCGATGATCGCAAGCTATGCTCATGACATAAGTCAAGAGTATAAACGCCACGCAATAGAGCGTTTTATCCGACCCGATGAGATTGCCGAGCTCGCTTTTTACCTTATGAGCGATTACGGTGAAATAATCTGCGGTCACACTGTTGTTGCCGACGGCGGCGACAATGCCGCAACACTATAGGAGAAAAGGAAATGGAAGCAACAATTTTTGATATACAACGAAATTCATTTGTTGACGGACCGGGTATTCGCACAACTGTATTTTTCAAAGGATGTAATTTAAAATGTGCGTGGTGTCACAATCCCGAAAGCCAATCCGCAAAACCGCAAATTATGTTTTACAATGATAAATGTACCGGATGTGGACGCTGCAAAAATGTAACGGAAAATGATGATGATTTCATATGCTTTAATAATGCAAAAGAAATTTGCGGAAAAGAATATACTTCCGACAAAGTCTTAGATGTGATTTTAAAGGACAAAGCTTTTTATGCGAATTCAAACGGCGGTGTAACCTTTTCAGGTGGAGAATGTATGCTTCAAATTGATTTTCTTTCTGAAATTCTTGAAAAATGCAAAAAAAACGAAATACATACAGCTGTCGATACCGCGGGAAATGTTCCTTGGGCGTATTTTGAAAGAATTTTGAAACATACCGATTTATTTTTGTATGACATAAAGATTTTTGATGCTAAAAAACATAAACAATATACGGGAGCTGACAATAAAGTTATATTGGATAATTTGCAAAAATTATTTGAGTGCGGCGCGAATATTTGGATAAGGATACCTGTAATATCGGGTGTTAATGACACAGAAGAAGAAATGCGGAAAATCAAAGAATTTTTAAAACCATACAGCCCCCTGAAAATTGAACTCTTGTGCTATCACAAAATGGGTGAGCATAAGTATGATGCGCTTAATATGCAAATGACAAAATTCAGTGTTCCGGATAAAACGATATTGGATAAATTAAATTATATTTTTAAAGAAGGTAATTAAAAACGGAAAAGTTCAGAAAACCGACAGAAAAAACGGAAAACTTTTTAAAAATGGGTATTCCTTTCTATGATTGCATTATTATGCAGGACGGAAAATGAACTTGACAAGCTGTGTCCGCAGTACAGATATAATCCCGTGAATGGAGCAATTGAGATTTGCTCAAAAACAAATGGTTATAATCCGGGAACCAAAATATTAAAATGCGATGAACCGGTGGGAAGAAGATTTTGAAGTACTAACATCAGTGTTTATATTTTCAGTGGAGGTCAGAAAGGTCATTCACATAACTAATGCGATAGAGAGCCTTAGTAGAATTCTATCAAAATATAA
>JAXDZV010000040.1:0-2428 GCA_034086705.1 Eubacteriales bacterium
CAGGCGGTGTGTTCGTCACGGAATTGGAACGAGCGGGGGTGCGACATATCCATGTGCCTTTGAGTACGCGCAATGTCTTTGATATGTTGAAATCGTATCGTATCCTTTCAAAATTGATGCGAAATGAACAGTTTGACTTAATCCATGCACATGCCAGGATTCCGGCGTATTTATCCCGTTTTCTCTCCAAGCGGTTCCATGTTCATATGGTGACGACTGCGCACGGAACTTTTAAGGTAAATGCGCTGTTGCGACACGTTACCTGTTGGGGAGAAAAATCTCTGGCAGTGAGTGAAGACATTAAGCAATATTTGATTGATGCATACGGTGTTTTTTCCGGAAACATCGGGGTCACGATCAACGGAATCAATATGGAGACCTTTTCGGAATCGATTTCTGCAGAGCCGATTGTGCATGAATTTTCACTGCGGGAAAATATGCGGCGAATTGTTCATGTCAGTCGTTTAAACGAGGACTGTTCCGCGACTGCAGATGCTTTGATTGCGCTGGTGGTACCACTTGCGCATCTGTATGCGGATCTTGAAATTCTGATCGTCGGTGACGGCAGCGAATTGAAGCGGCTACAGCGTCAGGCGGAAGAGGCCAATCGCGCCGCCGGTAGGCGAGTCGTAATTTTGACAGGGGCACGCACGGATATCAATCGTTTGATAGCTGCTGGTGACATTTTTGTGGGTGTCTCACGTGCAGCGCTGGAAGCAATGGCTATGGCGAAGCCGACGATCCTTTCCGGAAACGAAGGATATTTGGGAATCTATTCTATGCAGAAATTCCAGGATGCCTTCAGTACGAATTTTTGCTGTCGCGGATTTCCTTTGCTTAACCGTGATTTTCTGTATCGCGATTTGTGCCAATTGTTAGATGCTTCGCCTGAGCAGCTTTCTGATCTTGCCCAACAAGGCAAGGCAACAGTACGTACACATTATTCGGTTGCTGCAATGGCGGATGACTATGAGCGTATGTACCGGTTAATGAAACCGTATGCATATTATCGACATGGAGATATTCTTGTAATAGGTTATTATGGATTTCGCAACACTGGCGACGATTCTCTTTTGCGATTGATTGTTCGTGCGTTGCGTGGCGAAGATGAAAACTTGCGCATCAGTGCCCTTGCACATCGGCCGCATGCTGCGGCTCTTTCCTATGGGATTCCTTGTATAGACCGAAAGAATCCATTTGCGGTTTGGAATGCCATGCGGCATGCAAAAATGCTTATTGCGGGTGGAGGCAATTTGTTGCAAGATAAAACCAGTCGCAGATCGCTTGTATACTATACTTCGGTTTTACGCTTGGCGAAAAAACTCGGATTGAAGGTAATGGTTTGGGCAAACGGACTTGGCCCGCTCTTATATGAAAGTTCGGTACAGCGCGTGAAACGGTGCCTTGGAGAGGCAGACTTGATTACATTGCGCGAGCCGGAATCCGATCGTACTGCAAAAAAGCTTGGGATAGATCCTGCGCGTATTCGATTGACATCGGATCCGTCTTTTTTGGCACCTTTGCCGGAAGCCGGATGGATTTTGCATTTGCGTAAGTATTATCGTTTAGAAGCGGGGAAAAAATATTACGCGGTTTCATTGCGTAACTGGCAGGAAGAAGCTCGCGCGAACATCGAAGCCTTTGCAAGTGTCTGTGATCGAATAGCGGAAAAATACGGGATGACAGCGGTATTTATCCCCATGCAGGAAGGGCATGACTATGCCGTAACACAGCGCGTGCGCGGGATGATGCGTACACAAAGTTTGTTGTTACTTGGAGCAAGCGGCGAGGAGCTGCAGGGCCTGCTGCGGGATATGTCGTTTGCAATTTCTATGCGCCTGCATACGTTGATTTACGGTGCGAGTGCGGGCATTCCGGTGATTGGAATCTCTTATGATAAAAAGCTAGATGCCTTTTTATCATATATTGGTATGTCGCCTGCATTGCCTGAAATGGTGGCAGGCAGCGAGGAGCTATATTTTTCGGCTGCAACACGTGCGGTTATGTGCGCGGATGAGTTACGGCAAACGATCGCAAATTCGCGCGCAATGCTCGCAGATCTCGCAGCTGAGGATGCAAAATCAGCCATGGAGCTTTACCGCGGTAATTGACAAAAAACACTTTTTCTTGCAAAACAGGCTTGACAAAGGCAATAGGTGGGTGGTATAATAGGCACACCGTCGAGCGGAAGCCCGGCGGGTCGTTTTCCGAGGGGAAAAGAGTGTGGAAGCGGCGTAGGCAGCAGCGAGCAAAAAAAGCAAAAAAGTTTTGCAAAAACACTTGACAAGGGAAGCGACATGTGGTATCCTAAATAGGCTGTCCGCGAGGGGGCAGCGGAGTGGTCCTTGAAAATTGAACAACAAAGAGGTCAAAGTACAAAGGAAATTTGTGAAAGATCTCGACAATTCCTAAAGAGAAACAAACTCTA
>JAXDZV010000067.1:0-19139 GCA_034086705.1 Eubacteriales bacterium
AGATGCATGTGCCGGATTATGAAACAGCCTGTACAAAAGAACGCCAGCGAGAGCCAAAACGCTCATTGCGAGCAAAACAGACAGGATTATGATCACTGTTTTCGCAGTGATCTGCCTTCTTTCATCCACTACAAAGACCTCCTCAATCACATTTCTTACAAACAGTCTCATTTTGTTGAAAAAGCAGACTGCGCTGTGCATGCGGCACGCAAACTTCTTTCATTTAGTTATATACTTGCCCGAGAAAAAAGCAAGAGAAAATATAAACGTAAATATAATTTATCGTTTTTTGCAGATGTTTCTTTTTTGTATCCATAAAAAAGGTGCCATTCTCAATGCAAATCCAGAGAACCCGTTGCCGGCCCCTCCAAACAGTCGCCGTTCTGTGCAAATCGCGAGCCATGGCAAGGGCAATCCCAGGTGTGTTCCTGTGCATTCCATTGTAATGCACACCCCATATGCGGGCAGCGAGGGCATGTCGGCCGCAGCAATCCCCAAATCGCGTGCACACCATTACAAAGCAGCTGCGGATGCCAGATACTTCTCTGCGGTGAAAAAATTCGTCCCGCTGTTTTCCCCTTCTGCAAAATCATATCACACAGCACTTCCGCCGCAGCCATTGCGCCCGTCATCCCCCATTTGTTGAATCCACTCGCAACAAACAGCCCCGGTGTATGCTTTCCGTATAAACCAATATACGGCATACCGTCTAATGTCATGCAATCCTGCGCTGCCCATTGATATGCAACTGTCGCCGTGGGGTACAACGTTTGGCATACAGCTTCGAGTTCTGAAAAACCGCCTCCCTGCTGACCGGTTCGATGTGATCCGCCCCCCAAAAGCAAATACGGACCGTACATACGAAACGATAATCCTGTTTTATCCGCATCGAGATAGACACCATTGACAGCCGACGCCCCTTGTAGAGCTAGAACATAGCTGCGATGCTGATACATTTTTAAATAGTACGCCCCATGCTTGTTCCATATAGGAAAATGCGTGGCTACAATGGTTTTCTCCGCGCGCACCGATCCCTGGTGCGTACAATATCGCATCCCGTCATATGCACGCACAGCGCTATGCTCATAAATATTTTCGTGACACAGCCGAGCAAGTATCCCATTTGCAAACTTCAAAGGGTGGAATTGCCCTTGCCGCGACATGCACAACGCACCGGCAACAGGGAATGGAAGGTCCACATTTTTTACATAGCGAACCGGCACGCCAATACAATGCAATGTACGCAGCTCTTTGTGTAGTTTCTTTGCCGTGTCCCGTGCATACAGGTAGGCATCCACCGTCTCATAATCGCAATCCACCGCCTGTGCCAACGCGCGTAAATGCTCTGCGGCATGCGACTGTATCTGATAATAGCTGGATGCCGTCTGTATACCGTAGCGCTGCTCCAGCTTGGCATACAGCAGACCGTGCTGCGTTGTTATTTTGGCGGTTGTGTGCGCTGTTGTTCCGCCGCAAATATTGCCCGCCTCCAATAAAACATACCGTACTCCCGCCTCTTGCAACAGATGAGCGCACAAAAGCCCGCACAGGCCGCCACCTATAATTAAAACATCTGTTTGTATGTCCTTTTCCAGCCGCGGAAATTGCGGCAGACTGACATTTCTTTGCCAAATGGATTGCATATCTTCATCACCCGAGATAGCTTGTGTTGTTTTCGCACAATTATACACATCCATGCCTTTTCTTTCTACATGAATTTTTATTGCCATGCTTCTCGGAGCGAATAAAAAAGGAACCGTACTTGATAAAAATAATGCGGTTCCTTCCGTATTCTGTATCAGCTCAATGCGGCCCCCGTTGCTTCATCTTGATACTGTCTGATGTATAAGCTGTGGTAATATCCCTTCTTTT
Organism: Eubacteriales bacterium; assembly: GCA_034086705.1. Lineage (GTDB taxonomy): Bacteria > Bacillota > Clostridia > Oscillospirales > CAG-272 > UMGS1225. The sequence continues at coordinate 1,873 of JAXDZV010000067.1, forward strand.
GCAAAAGCTGCGAATGCGTTCCCTGTTCGACGATTTCACCATCCCGCACAGCCAGAATTAAATCTGCTCCGCGCACGGTAGACAAACGGTGCGCAATCACAATCGAAGTACGCCCCTGAATGACTGTATCAATCGCCGCTTGCATTTTTTGTTCCGTGAGAGTATCAACGGAGGCCGTAGCCTCATCCAATACCAAAATTTTGGGGTCGGCTAAAATAGCACGTGCAAACGAGAGCAATTGCTTTTCTCCGGTCGAGAGCAAATCGCCCCCCTCTCCGACATCGCTATCCAGACCTTTTTCTAACCGGTCAACCACGTCGTTTGCAGACGCTAGCTGCAAAGCTGCCCGGATTTGCTCCGGCGTTGCATCCGGATTACCGTAGAGTAAATTCTCTCGGACTGTGCCGGAAAACAAATGCGGCGTTTGCAATACATAGCCAATAGAACTGTGTAACCACAGTTGCGAACGTTCACGCGCATCTCTTCCGTCAATCAGTAATCGCCCTTGCGTCGGCTCAAAAAAGCGGCATATCAAATTCACCAATGTTGATTTGCCCGCCCCGGTCTCCCCGACAATCGCTATGTTGGCCCCAAACGGAATTTTCAGATTAAAATGTTCCAAAACATTAATATCACCGTCCGGATAGCGAAAGGTGACATCCTCAAACTCTATATCACCATGCAAGGGTTCCCAATTTTCTTTTTTAGGCGTAAATGCGTCTCCGTATTTCGCAATAACTTTCGGTGTATCTTTGACATCTGATTCAGTTTGCAGCAAACGACAAAATCGCTCAATATTCACCTGTGTTGTTATCAAATCGGAGATACAGTCAATCAACCAACGCACCGGCTCCATCATCCCCTGCGCATATGACATGAACATGGAAAATGTGCCAATTTCACTTTTGGCAAGATACCCACCCTGCCAAAGCACAATTGCCAACGCCAGGGAAGATGCAAAGTGCATTGAAGCGGCGAACAAGCCGCGCAGCCGGGCTCCGCGTACAGATTTTTGGAGCATTTTCTCCGTATCTTTCTTAAAATGCTCTGTAATAGAATCCTCAATTACTAATGTTTTTACTGTTTTTGCACCGGTAATCCCCTCATTAAAATTCCCCGTAATGTGGGAATTCAACTCGCGTATCTCGCGGTTTATCCGAATCAGCTTTTTTTGAAACACAGAGAATAGCAAAAAAATCAAAGGTAGTAACAACGTTACAAGCAATGCCAAGCGTGCATTGATCGCAAACATTACAAGCATAGCACCCAACAAATAGGATATTTGCCAAACCGCATCCATTAATGACCAAGATACAAGCCCGCCGATACGCGCAGTATCGCTCATAACCCGTGCATGGATATACCCAACGCTGTTTTGATTGAAATAAGAAAAAGAGAGCGTCTGCAGATGATCAAATGCCGCATTGCGTAAATCACGATTTACACTAACCTCAACTTTGGTGGCATTGGACATGGAAATATAGTTGACAATTCCCGCAAAGACAATACAAACCAGGTACAAAACAATAAAATACGGCAGGGTGTCCAGCGTTTGCAAGGAAACATAACGATTTAGAGCGTATCGCTGAAACAAAGGCATGGCAATATCTACCGCGCTTCCGGCCAATCCGCACAACGTCATAAGAAGCAATGTGCGACGATAGGGACGCACATACGGCAATATTTTACCGATGCCAAAAAACGAAAGTGGCTTACTCTCTTTCGCTGCTCGCATCATGCATGCGCCTCCTGTTCCGGTTCTGTCATACCGATATCCGATTGGATGCGGTATATTTTTTGGTAAATTCCTCCAGCATTTTTTAACTGCTGATGCGTTCCCATCTCCGCAATGCGACCGTGCTCCAACACAACGATCCAATCTGCCTGTGCAAGGGTTGTAATACGGTGAGAAATCAAGATCGTACTGGAACTGCCAAAATGTTGTGCAAGTGCTGCTCGGATTTTTTCGTCTGTTTCCGTATCAACAGCAGAAAGTGAATCATCAAAAATCATAATCGGTGTATGTCTGGTCAGCATACGTGCAATTGCAGCACGCTGCTTTTGCCCACCGGATAATGTAACACCCCGCTCGCCCACATAAGTATCATACCCCTTGGGAAAGGTCTCAATTGTTTCGTCCAAACACGCCGCTTGTGCAGCCTGCCGTATCTGTGAAAAAGTTAGATCCGGGTTTGTAATTCCGATATTCTCCGATATCGTGCGGGAAAACAGATACGGTTCCTGCAAAACAATACCGATGTTACGCCGCAAATATTCCATATTTATATCCGCAATATCCACGCCACCGATCGTAATTCTGCCACAGGACGGCGGCAAATCATACAAACGATCCAGCAAAAGCATCAGCGTGGTTTTTCCGCTGCCCGTTCCACCCAAAATCCCAAGCGTAGAGCCGCCTTTCATGGTAAAACTGATATCATGCAACGTTTGTTGGCAGTTTTCATAGGCAAAATGTACATGGTCAAAAACAATATCGCCGGTCAACGGTGGACACAGCGCGTTTGGTTTGTCATGCTCAGGCTCTGTTTGCATAATATAGCGCACACGATCAAAAGAAACCCCCGCCTTGCTCATCTCGGATAGCATACGCCCCAACTGACGAATTGGCCAAACCAGCAGAGAATTATAGGAAACAAATGCCACATATTCCCCCGCTGTCATCCTTCCTTGCGTGCAAAATACCGCACCGCAAACCACAACCAACAAAATCTGTATACCAGAGAGCACATCAGAGGTGCTCCAAAAGCGCCCCATCACACAAGCCATATGCTTCCATAAGTTTGTGTAGTGCTCATTCTGTGTATAAAAGCGATCCCGCTCATATTGCTCTCTGCCAAACGCACGAACAACACGTACACCTGTCAGATTTTCTTGCGCCATGGCAGACAGCCGTCCCTCATTCTCTTCACATTTGATATGATTTGCTGCAATTTGGCGCTGAAAATACAGGGAATAGAGAATAATCAGCGGCATAGGAAGCAATGCAATCAAAGTTAAATAAACATGCATGCGAAGCATAAATACCATGGAGAGTATCAACAAAACGGTAATGCGAAAGATCGCAGTAAGCTGTTCAGAAATAAAATTCCGCACCGTGTCAATGTCGGAGGTGCACCGTTGGATAATATCACCGGTATGGTTTTGCATATGCCACGAAAACGGCAACCGCTCGATATGAGAAAACAGTATGTCACGCATGTTTTTGACCAATGTTTCAGAGGCTTTCGTATTAAACACTCGAAAGCAATACTGCGCCATCACACGGAGCAACGCTACAAGCACAATGCCAAGCGCCAGAATCCAAAGATGCTGCGCAAGATACGAAAAGCCACCAAGCAAAGATACAATATACATCACCGGCTTTGCATAGTTTGCCGGTTTACCCCCGATCACATTATCCAACGCTATGCGGATAATTTGCGGACCAAGCATATCCGCAAGTGCCGAAATTGCAGCGCTTGCGATACTGATTGCAAAGAAAAACCTGCTGCCGTACAAAAAGCGGTGTAAAAGCGTCATTTTCTGCTTAAAAACAGCCTGTTTTTCGGGGGAAAGCACTTGTTTTGTCTGTGTTTGCATACTTCTGTCCTCACCATCGTCATACGAATGCATTATAGCAGATTACAAGATGGCTGTCAATGTTTGGAAAAATTCAAAAACAACCTATACATACAAAACAAATTTATATATGCAGCAAAACAACCTCCCGTGGATTAAACAGGCGCGGAATGGGTGCAACGGTATTGGAAAGGCCGCTGCAAACCGCCAAGCAACCATCGTACAAACCATGCACATAACGCGGAAAGATCCCCTGCCCAGGTGCATATAGCCCGTGCCCGCACAGCACAATTTGCCCGCCGTGTGCATGGCCGGATAAAACCAGATCAAAAGAATAGCGGCCCCGCAAGTAACGTGCATAGAACTCCGGATGGTGAGATAAAAGAATTCTAAAACCGGACGTAGTAGCAAGCTTTGCAAATACGGAAACATCCGACGGTGCATACCGTCTTTTGGCACATCGCAGCGGTACCGTTGCACCGATTGCAAACGCCCCATGCCGCACAATTTCGTTCTCGAGCACATGCACGCCTGTCGCACGCAAATTGGAAAAATCTCGGCTGTCAAAGGAAAGCTCATGATTGCCACGCACAAAAAAAGTCGGAGCAACCGCGCTGCACCCTTTGAGAAATTGTGTTGCATATCGTCCCTTGCGTGTAGAACGCTCATATATATCTCCGACAGCAAAAATCATCGCGGGCTGATGTACAGACAAAATATCTAGCGCCCGTGTCCCGTTTCGGTTATGTAAATCGCTTACCAAAGCAATGGTTGTTTCCATACGCGCCACCGGCAATGTGTATTCCGATACGTGCATAAAAGAAGCCTCCTCTTTTTTCTGTAGTATATGAAGCTCACAGCCCATACGCTGCAAAAAGTGCTAAACCGTGTAGCAAGCAACACTCGCCCCCTTTGTACAAACCGCATATACCGCATACAAACGGCAGCAGCATAGTTTCACTAAGGATGAGAATTCGTTATTGACGATTTTTGGATTTTAGGCTAAAATGTACGTAAGATTGAAAAATAGGAGAAAATGACGTGGCAATCGATCGCAAACAGGATAAAACTGAAAATATTCACCAAGCACACCGCGAACGGATGCGCAGCCGCTTTTTTTCCAACGATGCAAAATCCTTTGCGGATCACGAATTGCTAGAAATGCTTCTGTATTACGCGATTCCAAGGCGAAATACGAATGAGCAGGCACATGAGCTAATCAACACGCTGGGGTCTCTTCCACAGGTCTTTGAGGCAAGCGTGGACACACTTAGCCAAGTAAATGGAATCGGCCGCGGTACCGCTATCTATCTGCATTTGATCGGCTGCGTAATGCAGCGTTGTTTGATGCGCAAAAGCGAGATGGAAAATCCCATACAGTCAGTTACCTGTGCAAACGCCGATCGTTTTTTTATCAACTACTATACCGGGCGCCATCTGGAATCCGTCTTGCTCTTAACTTTTGATGCGCAGGATCGTTTAAACGGGCAAAAGGAGTTTCCGCCGGGGGCTTGTGATTATTCACTGGTGGATATCCCCGCGATGTTGCGATTTGCAGCAATCCACAACGCAACCTCTGTCATGTGTGCACATAACCACCCAGACGGTTTTTTGATCCCTTCCAACGAAGACTTCGATATGACAAAAAAGATGATGCATGCATTCGATGCAGGCGGGTTTCTCTTTCGCGGCCACTATATTGTAGCAGGCAAACACACACAACGCATTGACTGCTGTGAATATCATTACTATCCTTGAGGGTACCTTGGGCGATACACGCACCTTTGCCTGCTTTCTCATGTAATTGCTCTCCGCTCAAAAAGACATCCTTTTTTAATACACACCTCCTTTTTGTTTCACCGTATATTTTACAGTGCCGCGGAGCATGCTGCATATGTATAGTGACACAAAGCGGAGGTGTTTGCATTGCGGGAAGGATATTTTAAAGGGTGGTATTTTCGGTGCTGTGCCGGCGAAGAATCCGTCGCTTTTATTCCTGCATATCACACATCCGGTCAACATACGCAAATATCCCTACAAGTCATTACAAAGCAAACTACCGCACAAATTCCGCTGCGTGTCTTGAAATATCGTGAGCGGCCGCTGCATATTGCTTTGCCCGGATGTACCTTCGGAGAGGAAGGAATCGTATTGCATCGTGCGCAGGATTCCTTCCCGATAGAAGGCGTGTTGCGTTTTGGATCGCCAATGCGCCCCCAGTACGATATTATGGGGCCATTTGCCTGTGTACCGCGAATGCAATGTCGCCACAGGCTATACAGCCTGCGGCATACCGTTAACGGAAATATCACCATAGGCAGCCAAACATTACAATTTTCTTCCGGATGGGGATATATCGAGGGAGACCGCGGATACTCCTTCCCGAATAATTATGTTTGGACCCAAAGTTTTCTTCCCAACGGTTCCGTTATGCTTTCAGCCGCGGATATTCCGCTGTGCGGAACACGTTTTACCGGCATCATCGCCAGTGTTGTACTACATGGACATGAATATCGCCTGGCAACTTATCTTGGCGCAAAAATTACCCATCTGCAACAAAACAGCATCACGGTTACACAAGGAAAATATACGCTGACTGCGAAGCTGCTGCATGAAAATGCTCAGCCGCTTGCAGCCCCTGTCCATGGCAACATGTGCCTGCGAAGTATCCACGAAAGCGTTGCATGTACGGCATACTATCGCTTTGCCACAGATAAAAATGTTCTGTGCGAATGCATCAGCGATTGCGCAGCTTTTGAATGGGAACACAGCGGATTGAAAATATGACACGCACAGCATGGAAAGCAGCAAAGACATCATGACAAAAACGCCGCAACCCTTTCTATACACTTTGATCCCTTGTATGCTTTATCAAACATTGAGAGAGAAGAGAAGATTTGTCGCTTTTTTTGCACAGATTTGTTTGGCATGCTGTACCAACAACGCAATATGTGCAATCGGTATTCGTTTTAAATCATGCACCATTGTAGCACACCCTTTTATACATGTCAATTTCTCGGTCAGCATGCAAGATTTGTCAAACGGCTCAAAATCGTATTTTCCACCAAAGTAAGCAACGAATCGAAAATTTATAAGGTTTTTTCCTGCACAGCGATTGATTCTCCGCATTTGGTATGCTATAATAGCGCGGTTAAATGCTCATTTACGGAGAGATCATATGCAACAAACCAAAATACCTCTGCACATATTCTTTCGCGCAGTACTCGTGCTAGCCGTTCCAATTGCCTTACAAAACTTGCTGACTTCCTGCGGATCGCTGATTGATGCGATGATGATCGTTCCGCTGGGCAATGCTGCGACAGCCGCTGTTGGCGTTGCCGGACGCTTTACCTTTTTGCTCAATGTCGTTGCATTTGGTTTTTGCTCCGGTGCTGCCACCCTGATTTCACAGTATTGGGGCATTCACGACTTGCATGGCATACGGCATGCCTATGGTGTTGCCCTTATGTTTTCCATGGGTATTGCATTTATTTTTGCAATCGTTCTGCGGTGTTTTCCGTATTTCTGTGTCGGGATTTTCGGACCGGACGCTGCTGTAACAGAGCATGCGGTAGAATACGTTCGCATTCTTGCGCTGGCCGTTCCGTGCATCATGTTTTCTCAGATCAGCTGCGCTGCGTTGCGCGCTACAGAACAGGTATTGCTTCCGTTGCTATCTTCCATGGCAAGCGTTTTCGTTAACACGTTTTTGAATATCTGCCTGATCAGCGGCAGACTCGGTTTTCCTGCATTGCAGATCCGCGGCGCAGCAATTGCCACAGGTGTCGGCGCTGCCGTACAAGCAGCAATCGTTTTACTGTTTTTACTGTGTGCCAAAAATCCGATTCGTGCCACACCGCGTCAGTTGCTTTCTTTGCCACACGGCTTTTTTCGAAAATTTTTCAAAATCGCTGCACCGGTACTGCTCAACGAATCTATGTGGGCAATCGGCAGCAATGTTTACGTTATGGTACTGGCACGACAAGCAACACAGGATTATGCAGGATATACCATTTATGAGACGGCGCAGCAGCTCGTTTTTGTATTTTTTGCGGGACTTTGCAACGCCGCTGCCATTCTGATCGGAAAAACCGTCGGCAAAGGAGATGAAGAAGGAGCACGCCTGCTTGCCCGCCGATTCATGATTATGACCCCGATATGTGCCGTAGTCTTAGGGCTACTGTTCGCCCTTTTGCGCACACCGCTTCTGTCTTTGTTTGCTATTGAAACAGAGGGCGCCCGACAAACAGCTTCCCAACTTTTGTTGGTATATGGTCTGTGTCTTGGCGTTCACATGATTCCTTATACCTCCATCTGCGGCATTTTCCGCGCAGGAGGAGATACGAAAACCGGATGCTTATTCGAGCTTGGCTCTCTATACTGTATTGGCATTCCTGCTGTATGTCTTGCAGGCCTTGTTCTGCGACTACCGTTTGTTGCAATCTTTGCTATCATGCTGGCAGCTGAAGACATTCCCAAAGGTACATTGTGCATTATCCACTTTTTACGCGGAAAATGGATTCGCCGCTTAACAGAAGACACACCGCAGACACAAAATCATAAATGCTGAAGGGGCAAAACGGACAACCGTTTTGCCCCCCTCTTGTTCAGTCTAACGGCGCCGTACAATCTTCACTGCCGTCGAACATGCCAAACCCCGCAACATCGGATACCGGTAAAGAAAACAAAACCGTTCCTGCAGGACTTTGCGCTCCTGCCTGTTGCAAAACAGCGTGCATGATTTTGCTCTTTTGATCTCGTCGCGTAACCATGAGAATAATCTCTTTCTCATCTGCAATCGAAACATGCAAAAAGCGAGCAGCATCTTCCGATACCGTTCCCTTGCCGTGTAAAACCGTTCCTCCTGTGGCACCGGCACGACGTGCAACGTTCATTACCAAATCTGTCCGGCCTTCATTGACAATTGCAACAATCAACTCATACGTTTGATGTATTTTAGGTGTCGCCTTTGCAGGCACTTCCCCATCGTTAAGATATTGCACGGTATTTCCTCCTCCCACACTGCGCACCGGAACGGAAACCACAATTCCATGGCCAGGCACACCGATATATAGCTCTCTCTTTGCGCACCGCAACAGCTTCGCTGTCTTTTCATCGGAAGCCACCGCTATCATAATGCGGCGCTCGTTAGACTCGATTCCAAGCAAATCCAGCATGCTCTGCACAGCCGTCCCATATCCCATGAGTGTCACCGAAAGCGGAATCTGCAACTGCGCATGCAGCCTTGTCAAGGTATCCAGCGCTTGCGGTGCAACCACTGAAATTATAAAATTCATACATCCTCCTCCCACAGCTCTACAACATCGAGATCTCCGTATGTTACTGTTTCAGCTACCGCACGCGGGTGACGGCTGTATATAACACCAACCACCTGGATAGAGAGCAGGGGGAGCATTGCCACCATCGCAACCAACCCAAAAGCATCCTGCAACACATTACCACCCAACGCACGGCTGGCACCGATCACGAGCTGCAGCATAAATGTAGCAGTCATGGGGCCGGAAGCCACGCCTCCGGAGTCAAAAGCAATTGCAGTATAAATATCGGGCACAAAAAATGATAGAATGAAAGCTGCCGCATATCCCGGTATCAAAAACCAAAGCAAGGATATGCCGAACACAACACGCAACATAGAAAGCCCCATGGCTAACGAAACTGCAACAGAAAGACTGCACTTGATCGCTTTTGCAGGAATTGCACCGGCACTAACCTGCTCTATTTGCCGTTTCAATACCGCCACAGCAGGCTCTGCAGCGATAATAAACCAGCCAAGCAGCGCCGCAATCGGAATCAAAAGGATTTTTCTCCATCCATCTGCCAGCACCGCACCAAGTGCAGCTCCAAGCGGAGAAAAGCCCACGTTGACACCCGTCAAAAACAAAACCAAACCGAAATATGTATACAAAATACCTATGCATATCTTTAGAAAATTTCTCCCGGAAAGCCGTAGCGCAAAACACTGAAACAGGAAAAACAACAAAGCGATCGGTGCAAGAGCAAGTGCCATTTCAGCAAGATAAGATGGAATGGCACGTAAATACGCACCCCCGATTGCCACTGTGCTCTCATAGCCGACGGTAGCAACTTCTACTTGTGCCGCACTACCCGTACCCGGCTGCAACAGGCCAAGCAAAAGCACGGAAAGCACCGGACCAATTGAGCAAACGGCTACAAGCCCAAAACTGTCAGATTCCGCTGATGCATCACTCCGAATGTGTGCAACACCTACCCCAAGCGCCAAAATAAACGGAACCGTCATCGGGCCGGTGGTCACGCCGCCCGCATCAAACGCAATCCCGAGAAAGTTACTATCCGTAAAAGCAGAAAGTACAAAAATAATTCCGTAGCATGCCAGCAACAAATATCTGAACTTTGTTCCAGTCAAAATGCGTAGCATTCCAACAGATAAGAACAGCCCCACTCCGATGCCGACAGTGATTAGCAAGACGCTATTGGAAATATGCGGCACCGTGCGTGCTAAAACCTGCAAGTCAGGTTCTGCCACGGTGACGGCAAATCCCAACAAAAAACTGACAATTAAGATCAACGGTAAATTTTTTGTACGTGTCAGCGATGTGCCGATTTTGTTTCCAATCGGGGTCATGGATTGTTCGACGCCACGTGAGAACAACCCCATGCCCAAAATCAAAAAAAGCGCACCAATGAAAAAGCGCAACAGTAATTCTGCAGGCAATGGAGCAACACTAACAGAAAGCAAGCACACGATTCCAAGAATCGGAATGACGCTGCGTGCCGATTCAAACACCTTCTCAACCAACCGTATAACAATGCTCTCATCGTTTCCCCGCCGCATGAATCGCTCCCCTTTCGCACAAAATAGGCCCTCGCCCACCACACGCATTGCACACCGTTTTAGTATATCATATAATTTATGAATATTTCAAGCTGCAAGCATGTACATGGTAGGCAGAAATGCAGGCCCATGATATAATTCTATGTACCAGAAAGGAAGAATTGCCATGTATAAAATATTTTTGGTGGAGAATGACCCCGGCATTGCAAAGGGTATTGCACAATTGGCAGAATCCTGGGGACTTGCAATCCAAGTAGATTCCCAGGTCGGGATTGGCACCACTGTCTGTCTCGCACTTACCCAAAAGCGTATCTGTACAGATTGATATCTTATGTAAGCATTTTGACTCTGTGCACCACACGCCTCTTGCCATAATAGCTGCATAAACAAATATGCTGGCCGCAGATGCGCGTGTTGCAGTAAATATAACCTGCCTTTGCACCTTTTGACTATTTCGCGTTTTCTATACCGAATCGCCTCAGTGCCGTTTGCCCGCATATAAAGAGAAAATACAGGCACTATAATCCATATTTGCTTTTCACGCGCTGCAACGTCCGCCCAACCGGTACAGCAAGTAAAAACAGAAACACTACATTGGATACAATATAAGAAATCGTATGCGGTAAAGCAGCAACCACGGCTGCGATATAGCGTGCAACATGAAATGCATTATCCTGCCACAATACTGTGTATACATCCATCACAAACGAATAAGCAACCCCACCAAACGCGCCGTAAAGCAGTAACATGATTCGGCTTTTCTGCAAAAGCTTTGCCAAAAGACCCGCGCCAAAACCGACAATTCCCCAGGCAAACATTTGAAACGGTGTCCATGGCCCCTGTCCAAAATAGAAATTGGATAACACCGCAGAAAGCGAACCTGTTAAAAAACCGGCTTCCGCACCGAAATACAGACCTGTTAAAATGCTCAAGGCAGCCACAGGCTTAAAGGTCGGCAAGGCACTGCATAGAATTCTTCCGCCAATACAAAGCGCAACCATCACAGCTACCAAAAGCAATCTCAGCAACTCACCTTGCCTTTTTTCAAAAGATAAGAAAAACACACCGCAAGAGAGCAGTGCACACGCCATTGAACAAAATGCATACTCTTTCCCGCGAAAAACAGTGAACCCGAGCCAAAGAATCAAAGGCACACATAAAAAGACAAGTGCCGCAGAAAACCATTTTTTCATTTTTTATTCTCCACGCCAGCGAAATGGCAATGCTGTATAACCTCGCTGCACAGTATCGCGTGCGGAAACAAATCCCGTGCGATGCGATGTGCAACAGTTGTATAAAACGTGTTGTTTGCAAAAAATGCATGCGGCGTATCGCAACTATCCAAGCATCCATCAAAAAAGAGCGCACAGCGGTCAGAAAAACTCGCTGCAAATTCGATATCGTGCGTGACCAAAAGCACCGTGACTCCCTGCGTACGAAGGCGCTGTAGCATAGTGCCCAGATGCTCTTTCGCAGTACCGTCCATTCCTTTGGTTGGCTCGTCCAACAGCAGAATTTGCGGATGCAGCAGCAGCAATTTCGCCAGTGCGCAGCGCTGTGTTTCTCCGCCACTGAGATCGTACGGGTGCTTTACAAGCAATTCAGCAATCTCAAACTGTTGCACCTGTGCGGCAATCCGTTCCGCATGTTGCTCTTTCGGTATACCGGCAGCCGTAAGATATGTATCAAAGTCTGCCTGAATACTGGACTGCAAGAACACATTCTTTGGGTTTTGCGGTAGCATGGCAAGAATACCCCGATACAGCGCAGAACCATATGCCCCCATCTTTTTTCCGTACACACAGCAGCTTCCTCGATAAGGACGATCCAATCCTGCAAGCACCTGTAGCATCGTGGTCTTGCCACAGCCATTTCCGCCCAGAACGGAAAGAATTTCTCCGCGGCGTAAACACAGTGAAAAATCACGCAGCACATCCTTCTCCTGCTTTTCATAACGAAACCATATGTTCCGTGCTTCCAATACCGGCTCTGTAGCACCGTTTCCCGCCATTGCAAGATTCTTTTTCACGGTACGCGATGGTTCGGGTGCGCAAGACTGCATAAGGTTCACATCCGGGCAAACAGCTGCAAGATATTCCTTTCCTTGCCGCACCGTCAGCGGGCATGCCCCCTGCTTCTTGGTTCTTGCCCAAATTCGCGCAGCAGCGGGCAACTCACAAAACAGCGTGTGCTCTGCCAAGCGTGCGCAAACCTGCCGTGGCGTATCATTGCAAAGTAAACGTCCGTCTTCCAGTACAAGAACGCGATCCGCAACTGATAAAACTTCTTCCAACCGGTGTTCTGCAAGCAAAATGGTTATTCCAAAATCTTGGTTGAGCCGCCTAAGTGTTGCAAGAAATTCCGTTGCAGCAATGGGGTCAAGCTGTGCGGTGGGTTCATCCAGAAGTAGTAATTCCGGCTGCATAACCATAGCCGCCGCCAAGGAAAGTTGCTGCTTCTGTCCTCCTGAAAGAGTATCCGTATCCGCATGATACCACTGCTGCATTCCAAAGTAACATGCCATCTCAGCAACGCGCCTGTGGATAACTTCATGTGGCATGCCAAGGCTTTCCGGGCCGAAGGCAAGCTCATGCCATACCTTGTCCGTAACAATCTGTGCATCGGGGTCCTGTCCGATCAATGCCACCCGCCCCGGCATACACTTGTCTTTTTCTCCGAAAATAAAAAATGTACCCGTGCGCTGGCCGTACGGTGCAATCTCCGGTTTCAGCAAATGCAGCAAAGTGCTTTTCCCGCTTCCGGAAGCACCGATTAAAACCGTATAACTTCCCCGCGGCAAACAAAAACGGATGGAAGAAAGGGCCGGCTTGGAAGCTCCGGGATACGTAAAGCTCAAATTTTCGATCTGCAATGCTTCCATTGTATCTGCTCCTTCATCTCAACAATCATAGGAAAAAATGAGAGAACCGCAAACAAGAAATATATCGTATAGGAAAATGGTGTGAAGACGGCAAAACGGATGCGTGGGTAATATGAAAAAACAAGCAACCCCTTTGCGGCAGCCACAAGAATCAGCAGGCAAATGCAAAATATAGCCGATAGAGCAACCGCGTCCCGCATGGTGAAACGAAAAGTATGGTAAGCGGTTCGCCGCGCGCCGCCGTATCCCCTGGCACGCATAGAACGCGCTGTTTCCACGGCATGCTCTATGGACCATCCGATCAAAGCGGCATATACACGCAAAACGCTTTGCAGCCGTTTTGCGCGGTTAGAAGAAACATAAAACCCCATTGCTTTTTGCGTACGTCTGAGAACCTGTGCCTGTCTGCGAAGCAGCGGCACGTATCGCATAGCGGTAGAAAGCAAAAGGGCCAGGCGCGGAAACGGCCGGCCAAACAAGTATAAAAACTGCTCTTGCGAAACCGTTATACTATATGCGCGTCCCCAAAGCAGCACACTGATTAGAAGTGTTGCAAAGCCGCAGCCATACAAAACAGATTCTACTGTCACAGCATTGCCGTTCCAATAAAACAATGTCGTCACACCGTTTTGAGAAATAAGAGGGTTACTCAGAACAATCAATAAAAACAAGACCGGGTAAAACCAAATGTTTTGCCTTTTGTTTATATGCATATTACATAGAAGGCAGTATCCACCCCCACCGCACAGTGCAAGAAAAGAAATGAGCGGATTGGATAAAAACATGGAAAAAAGGAATTCCGCTGCGAAGAAAGCAAAAAGAACAAGCGGATGAAATTTTGAAAATGCCTGCATATTTCTCTGCTCCTGTTTGTTCAGCAAAGTGTTGCCCACCGACTATATGCAAAAAACAGAAAGGGTGCCCGCTTGCACCAAAGGCACTCCTAACCGCGCTCTTACAAAAGTCCCCTCCCCCAGAACACGATCCAATTGAATATATCTTTGTGGTATGGCCAAAAACCTTGCAAAAAACAGAATTTACAAGGTTTTTTATTCGGGGAGCGATGTGAAATAAAAAAGAAACGGGCACTTTTATGATTTTTACACAGATACGCTTAACTTTGTCGAAATTATACCATGGCTATACAAACAAGTCAAGGCTTGCATGTTTATCCTGCAGGTACTGCTATTGCTCTGGGCATATCCTGTAAATGGCGGGCGTTCACCAATTCTTTAACCAATTCTTTTTAAGATATATACTTCATACAGCAAATTTTTCTTGTCCACTGCGAAAACAGTATGCAAAGATATTATCTGTGGCGTTGCATGATTTCACTGCTTCACCGCCAACTTACTGTCTTTTGGGAATCGTCCTCGTTGGCACTTTGCATCTTACCATGTGTTAATTTCTGCACATACTCCGCAGAGCTTTGCCTTTTGGGAGCAGATAGTCACTTATCAGAATCGATTCTGTTCCAATAGCTGCGATTTTTGCAAAGGGTACTTCCCTACTTGAAAAAACGCAGAAAATGTGGTATACTTACGGTGAGATGGTTTTCCGTCTCAACGCAGTCCATTTTATATTCAGAATAGAAGAAAGGTCAGAATATGAAACGCCTTTTACCGTTTATATGTGCCGTATGTATATTCGCCTCCGCATTCCTGTTTGCATGCAGTCCGGCGCAGCCAACTTCCGAACAACCTATCCCGTCTAATCCTGATACAAATACTTTTCCGCCTCCCGATCCACCGGAGCAGGAGCTTACATATACGCTCAATGATGACCAAATCAGTTATACCGTATCCGGTATCGGAAACTATACCGATACCTCTGTCATCATTCCGGAACAGTATAACGGACTACCGGTAACAGCAATTGGAGCAGCCGCCTTTTTCAGTAGTAGCACCTTAACGAAGGTTACCTTGCCTAGTACCGTTACAGAAATCGGTGCAGACGCATTTGGCAGTTGCCCCGTTTTGACGCCAAGCGCCACATATGGCGGTGCTTATTACCTTGGCACCTCCGAAAACCCGTATTATGTGCTTTGGAAAGCTGCCAATCCGCAAATTACGACCTGTGAAATTCATCCTAATACCTCAATCATAGCAGCCGATGCTTTTAAAAACTGCACTGCCATAACAGAAATACAAATTCCGCAAGGGGTCATCTCCATCGGCGGAGCAACCGCATATGACGAATCAGGCGGCGCGTTTGCCGGCTGCACAGCGCTACAAAGCATTTCCATTCCTGACAGCGTTATGAACATCGGCAGCGGCGCATTCAGCGGTTGCGAAAGTTTATTACCGAGCACAGAGTCGGATGGCATACTGTACCTTGGGAACACAAACAATCCGTATCACTTACTTTGGAAGGTACGCAACACATCTGCAAAAACATATGGCATACACCCCCAAACCAAAATCCTTTACAGCGGCGCATTCCAAAATACATCTGTACAAAACATTACGCTTCCCACAGGTGTTTTACAAATCGGCGCCGCGTGCTTTGGCGCCTCTGCTCTTCGTGAAATCACACTTCCGGATACACTCCTTTGCATCGGAGAACGTGCTTTTTCCGGATGCGAGTCATTGATACGCGTTGTAATTCCCTCTTCGGTAAAAAATTTAGGGAAATATCTCTTCAGCGGTTGTATTGCTCTTGAGGAGGCGGTCTTTTCCGAAGGCGTTACATACCTTCCAAATGGCGCCACAACGGAAACCGGTACTGCAGACGGTATATTCTATCACTGCACCGCACTGCGCTCGCTAACACTTTTTGATGGGATGACACGCATTGGCGCATACGCTTTTTTTGATTGTCCTTCTCTGGCGTCTCTAACTTTGCCGAATTCTGTTACAAGCATTGGCGATGCAGCGTTCGACGCTTGTTATTCCCTCTCCGAAATCACGTTCGGCAGCGCGCTAAAAAGCATCGGAAATGTGGTATTTAAAAATTGCACCGCCCTAACGCAAGTCATTATCCCTTCCGGAGTGACTAGTATCGGATACGGCGCATTCAGCGGGTGTACATCCCTGAGCAGTACTACTTTGCCGCAAAGTCTACTCAGTGTCGGCAAAGGGGCGTTTGATGGATGCACAGCACTTGTTCCAAGCGCCGTTTACGGAAATGCTAAATATCTCGGCAACGAGGAAAATCCGTTCTGTGTCCTTTATCAAGTCACCGATGCAGATATTACCAACTGCACCGTGCACCCATCTTTGCACATTATCGCCGATAGTGCATTTTCCGGCTGTACCGCTTTGACAGAAATAGACATTCCGGATGGCGTGGTCCGCATTGGAAGCCGCACCTTCCAGGGATGCACTGCTTTGCAGCGTATCTCCATTCCAGACAGTGTACAGACACTTGGGAATATGACGTTTTATGATTGCTCTTCTCTGCGCCAAATCATAGTTCCCGAAGCTGTCACGAGCATCGGAGACTCTCTTTTCTATCGCTGCAACGCACTATCTGAAGTGATTATCAAAGGCAAAATAGAAAGCATTGGAAGCTATGCTTTTCATGAATGTACCTCTCTGGCTGCCATTACATTGCCCAATACCCTGAAAACCATCCATTACCGTGCATTTTCGGGATGTACCGCATTGTCCTATATCATTATCCCGCAAAGCGTGATATCCATTGGGTATTATGCGTTCGAAGGCTGGAGTTCTTCACAGACAATCTTTTGTGAATGCACAGAAAAACCGCAGGGATGGTTCTTCGGCTGGGACGGAAATGCATCCGCAAATGTATGTTGGAGCAGTATGTGGCGCTATAACGGCAAAGAACCTGTGCAAAAATAATATACCATTTCATATAGCAGTTTACACACCATTTAGGACTGTTTGAAGCATCTCATATGATGTGAAGACAGTACAAAAAGCAGCCTACTGGCAGCAAAACTATTTTTCAACAACAAACCGGCTTCGCCTTTTTGATATGATTCCCCTTAAGTAGACAAGGTAAATA
>JAXDZV010000076.1:0-7614 GCA_034086705.1 Eubacteriales bacterium
AAAAATGACACACACCAGCAACCGCGCTTGGACAGCGAATTTTGGTTTATTCAGAATTATGAGGGATATTATGTGGATCAAACTGCATCTGAGGAAGACAAAGTGCTGTATTTGACTTTTGATGCAGGCTATGAAAACGGAAATGTGGAAAAAATTGTTGATACGCTAAATGCCCACGGAGTGCCGGGCGCATTTTTTATTCTCTCCCATTTGACACATTCCAATGCTGCACTGGTACAAAAAATGGCACAAAGCGGGCACATGATCTGCAATCACACGGCACACCATAAAGATTTAACAAAATGTACAGACGAGGAAAGCTTTGCGGTGGAGTTGAACACGCTTGCGGCAGATTGCGAAGCAATCGGGGTACAATGCGAAAAGTATTTTCGCCCGCCGGAAGGTAAATTCTGTGAAAAGAATTTGCAATGGGCGCATCAGCTTGGCTATACTACGGTGTTTTGGAGCTTTGCATACTGTGATTGGGACAACGCAAAGCAGCCAGACCCAGAGAGCGCATGCAAAAACATTCTGGAGCATACGCATCCGGGAGCGGTCATTTTGCTGCATCCGACCTCTGCGACAAATGCGCAAATTTTAGATACGCTGCTCACACAATGGAAAGAGCAGGGATATCGGTTTGGTACACTGCGGGAATTGACGGAGCGGGCGCATGCGCAACGAGAGAAAGAAGCACAGGAGCCACAGAGCAATTATAGGCAACGAAAGAAGGCACAGACATGAAAAAGCGAAGCAAGAACAGAGTTGCAGGGCTTCGATACATTGCCCTACTTTGCACCGTGCTTTGCTGTATGATCGGGACTGCAGCGGCACAGTATACGCCGCTGCGGGATCCGAATGTATATCGGTGTCATACAAATGCATGCAACAAAATTGCGTTAACCTTTGATGATGGTCCACATGAAAAGTATACGGCGCAGATCCTTACAATATTAGAAAGATACGGGGCGAAAGCAACATTTTTTGTAGTTGGCAGCAATGCAGCCGCATATCCGGAGCTATTGCAGCGCGCGCATGCGGCAGGGTGTGAAATCGGGAATCATACTATGGAGCATGTGGCCCTGGGGCACATAGAGATGCAGCGCCTGCAGCATCAGGTTTTGCGGTGCGAGCAAATCATTGAGGAAATATGCGACCAGCGTCCCGTTTGGTTTCGCCCGCCGCAGGGATATTGCACAGCACAAATTTCCAGTTTGGCAGATGCGTTGGATTATCGGGTTGCTTTGTGGCGAATTGATACGGAAGATTGGAAGCATCGCAGCACGGAAGCGATTTGTCAGACGGTCTTGTCTCAAATACAATCGGGTGATATCGTGTTGCTGCATGATTTTATCGGCGGAGAAAGCCACACTGTGCAGGCGGTAGAGCGCCTGGTGCCTGCTTTGCAACAGCGGGGATTTGTGTTGGTTACGCTTTCAGAATTGGTTGGTACCAATTGAGGGCGCAGCTTGAAAAAACAGAAAACCGCGCGGGCAGCCAATCGAGAGCACCTCGCGCGGTTTTTAGATTTTTTATTTGACGCCAAGTTTTGCCAGACAAAACATCGGCAGCATAAAGAGCAAATGATACAGCACCAGCGCTGCGGAAGGCAACGTGAAACTCTGCCCAAAGAAAATCAGCACACCGAGAACGGTAAGACCGAGCAGAACGGCAATGATTTTCAAAGCAGTATTGCGCCGAATGCAACGCAGCACCTTGTCGCACAGTGCCAATGCCTGCAACAGCGATTTTGCGGACCCTTTGGAAACCACACCGCTGTTCATGCGGCTGCAAATTTCGCATGCTGTCGGGTCCTCATTGCGGCGACGAATGGTTTTTATCGGATATTTGGACATGTGAATTTTAGCGGCAAGCATAGCATCATCGATGTTCGGATCGCTGGTCTTAATTGCAATGCAAACGCCTTGCCGATACAGTTCTTTGAGAACGGTTTCAAAATCTGCGTCAACGGAATACTGAATGTACATTTTCGCGGCCATCTCCGTTTCATATGCCATAAACAAAACGGAGGTGTCATAGGTGTTTTCCATAGTCTGCTCTTCGTCGGTCAGTACAATACGATACCCGTATCGATTCATGAATGTGGCTTTACCGATCAGAATCAGTCTTCCATCCACCAGTGCTTCCACACCATCGTCGTCGATACGGCGAATGGCGGCGTGCTCGGTATGTCCGAGCTCTGCGGTTGCCATTTGGAATACATCTGCAAGCGGCCCGCCTAAACGTGAAAACACACCGGCGGCGTTGTATAGGATGTGATCAATACGGTTCTCTCCGTAGACTTTGACGCTGCGCACTTTCACACCGCGCCCCGGAAATACATCGGCGTCGGTGAAGGAGATGACAGAAGCATCGGAATATTCTGCCAAAGAACCCTCACCGATGATGGCACTGTCTTTGGCGAATGCACGTGCGGCTGCTTCATAAATCGGCAGCCCGAAAGAGATGAAGCCACAGACCGGCAACACAATCAGTGCGGCGATATACCCGGTGTTGATCGCATTGTAAACGTCATGCTGCATAATGAAAGAAGCGGCAAAGAAGGCAGCACAGGCAATGCACATCAGTGGGAAAATGATGCGCAGCACTTTCTTATAAGCGGGATAAGCGTCGCTGCGCTCGCAGAATCCGTCCACAAAGGCGGTACGGCGGATACGGAACATAGCGGGAGCGTCCGGCAGATACTGTGCAAAAGATTCGATTTCTTCGTCTGCATCTTGTCTTGGCAGAGGCTCTGCAGCGTATTTGGTTTTTTTGGAGGAAACAATTTTGAACGCCATAATTTCCCGTTTTTGAACCGAAATTTCATGCAGCAAATTGAAAAAGGCAGTCAACCCAACTGGGAAATTGTAAAGATGTACGGCTGTTGTCGGCGAAAGCACACAGATGGCGACGCTGTAAGCGGTTGCAAAAAGGAGAGCAAATGCTGTGACGGAATCCACTGAGGGTTGCTTATGTAAAGCACTGCGCAAGCCACGCCCCATTTGTTTCCAGACCAATGCGCACAGCAGCAGTGTCAGCTGATAATTGATCAGTGTGTGGATTACCGGAAAACTCGCGGGATCCAGCGCGGCTGGGAGCTTCAGCCCAATCCAAAATGCGTTTTCATATAAAAACAACAAAAGCAACAGCACAATACCCGCCGCCAGTTTGCACAGCAACGTGCCGTAGTTCTTTTTATAGGCGGAAAACATCTCTTTGTTTTGTGAAACAGAAACATATTCCGTTCGCGCCCGCAGGCGGGACTTCTCGCCTTTTGCTTTTACCATACGGTCATAGGTGCCTGCGCGGCGTCGTTCAATCTCTTCCCGGAGCCGTTCGGCTTCTGTTTCTCCTACTTCCGCATCCAGATCCTTTTCGGTCCCAAATGCCATCATCAGTTCCAGGTCTTGTTGATCAAATTCTCCGACGCTGCGCTCCAGATCTTCCGCTACAGAGGCATTAATCGAAGGAGCGTCGCCTGTTACCGTGCTTCTATCGTTTGCCGGCGGCGCGGAAATGTCTTGCTGCGGTTGTATACTGCCGGTCGGTGTGGCAAAATCTTCTTGCGCGGCATCCTGGGATTGTACGGGAGGTGCAAAAAGCGAGGTCTGCTGCTCTGTGAGCGGCGCCTCGCCGCGTTGCGCCAAAAATTCCATAAATGCTTCATAGGAGCGGTCGCTGTCTTCCAACTGCTCTTCCATCAGCTCGTCCAGTCCCAGTGCGCTTGCGGCACGCTCAGCTTTTTCTTTTGCCTGCTGCACTTTTTGTGCCTGCTCAATCGCCTGCTGTTCAGCTGCAAGCTGCGCTTGCTTTCTGGCTTCTTCTTCGGCAATGGCGGCAAGCTCTTTTGCTTTTCTCTCCTGTTCGGCGGCCAAATCCAAAATGGCCTCCGGATATTCTGCGATTTCTTCCTCCAAATAAACATCCGAGGACAATGGTTCTTCCGCCGTGGCGGTTTGTTGTGTTTGTGCGGCTACATCGTCCTGCGCGGTTTCATCCGCTTGCTCCGTCTCTTCGGCCGGTGCAGTTTCTTCGCCCTGCGCGGTTTCATCCGCTTGCACCGTCTCTTCGGCCGGTGCAGTTTCTTCGTCCTGCGCGGTTTCATCCGCTTGCTCCGTCTCTTCGGCCGGTGCGGTTTCTTCGGTCTGCACAGGCTGCTGCGGTTGCAGCGGCGGCAATTCATGACTCAGATATTTTCGAATGATTTGCGCCATGGCGGCGTCATCCATATCGTCGGTGATATAAGCAGAGATTTCTCCCGCCATTTTTTCAAGTGTTTCCTGTCGGTTAGCGGATTGCTGCGGCGGCTGTACGCTTTTTTTTGCAGCGTCCAAATCCCCCTCCAACTGCTGCAGCAAATCTAAGGCGGACAAATTTTCACAGGGGTTTGTATCTGGGTTGTTGCGGGCCATAGATCCTACTCTCCTTTTGACTTTATTGCAAACGCTTTGCTGCGGCAACGGCTCGGGTATGCCGTGCGGTACTGATGATCACGGCGGCCGCAGCGGAAACATTCAGGGAATTGACGTGTCCATACATGGGAACAGAAACAATAAAATCGCTCTTTTCGCGAATCAGACGGCTGACCCCATTGCCTTCACTGCCGAATATCAGGGCGCAGGGGCAATCAAAGTCTGTGGAAAACACATCCGTTCCACCTGCCTCTGCCGTGAAAATCCAAACACCGCGACGCTTCAGCTCGTCTATAAGCTGTGCGATGCTGCCCACCCGCGCAACGGCAATGTGCGTCAACGCGCCGGCTGAAGTTTTGGAGACAGTCGGCGTCATGCCGCAGCTGCAGCGCTTTGGAATAATTAAACCGTGTACCCCTTGAGCCTCGCAGCTGCGCAGCAGGGCGCCCAGATTGTGCGGATCGGCAATGTTGTCGGCGATGACAAAAAACGGCTGTTCGCCGCGCTCGGCGGCAATTTCAAATAGGGTGTCTATCGAAACGTATTCCTTTTCTGCCGCCAACGCCACAATGCCTTGATGTACAGCGTTGCCGCTGAGCGCGGCCAGCTTTCCTCGCTCGGTTGGCACAACGGGAATGCCGCGGTCCAGTGCCTGTGCGACAAGCTGGGTAATGGAGCCTTCGCGTTCGCCACGCAAGACAAATATCTTATCGATGCTCTTTCCGCTTTTGAGCAATTCCCGGACTGCGTTGCGTCCGATTACTGCGCCCGGCGCTGCCTGCGGGGCGATCGCGTTATCCGGGTGCGTGAGTTGTTGCTTGGAGTAAGGCTTTCGTCCCATTCGACATTCTCCCGTTTGCGCCGAACGGATGCGCGGCGCAGATTGCTTTATGTGTTTTTGCGATTTTCCATACATAGAATACATTTACACCATAGAGTATAGCATAAAAAAACAAATTTGTACAGGGATTTTTCAAATTATTTCGACAACTTGTGGGGAAAAATACCAAATTCTCCGAAAGATTCCTCCCTGCGGTGAGGAAAACGGGTGGCAGTGCTTTTCCCTATTGCCATGCGGCTGTGATGCCTCTTGACAAACATGGCGTGCGGGGGATACAATAAGGCGTAGAACGCCACAGGGAATAGTCTTTGGCGAAAGGCGGGTGCTTTATGAAAGAGAAGGCTGTCATTGCCTCTGCTGCGGATATTGACCGCATGCTCATGCGGATTGCACACCAAATTGTTGAGAAAAACCATGGCACGCAAGGGATTTGTTTGGTTGGCATTCGAACGCGTGGCGTGCCGCTGGCAGAGCGGATTGCAGAAAAGATTTGTACGATTGAGGGAGTGTGTCCGCCGGTCGGCGCGCTGGATATCACCTGGTATCGCGATGATTTGTCTGTAGTTGCGGATATGCCGCAGCTTGGAAAGACGGAGATTCCTTTTGACGTGACGGGACGCACGGTTGTGTTGGTGGATGATGTGATTTATACCGGCCGCACTGCGCGTGCAGCGTTGGATGCGGTGATTGCGTTGGGACGGCCCGGCCGAATTCAGCTTTGTGTCTTGGTAGACCGTGGGCATGCGGAACTGCCGATTCGGCCGAATTTTGTCGGAAAAAACATTCCCACTTCCCACGAAGAAATTGTTGCCGTGCGGCTGAGCGATACAGACGGTACAGATGGTATTTGTATTCTGCACAGAGAATAGAATAGTGTTGCAGGGTAAAGCGGCTGCCCCGTTTTTTCAAGTGAAAAAGCGGGGCAGCTGCTGTGTTGTTTGCCGGGGCGGGTTGCCTATTCTTTTTGCATCTGTGCCAGTGTTTGCAGCAAATCTTTGCACTGCTGCAGTGTTTGTGCCTGATTGATGTGTCGGCGTACGGCGGCGGCGCCGGGCATTCCCGCACTGTACCAGCAAAGAAGCTTGCGGCTGCGTAAAACAGCAGCGTGTTCCCCGTGTGCTTGCACCATAGCCTCAATTTGCTCCTCCGCCAGTGCGAGCCGTGCGCGCGGCGTGGGCGGCGTGTAAGGTACTCCATCCAGTGCGGCACATAGCTGTGCAAATAAAAAGGGGTTACCCTGCGTGCCGCGTGCAAGCATTACACCGTCACACCCGGTTTTGTGCAGCATGAAAAGCGCGTCATCCGCACAAAACAGATCACCGTTGCCCACAACGGCAGCTTGTCCGCGTGCGGCGAGAACACCGCGCCGGATTGCATCTAAATTGACACCGGGGCGATACATTTGCGAGCGGGTGCGGCCGTGAATGACCAACAGGCAGGCGCCGCTGTCTATGGCAATGCGCACCATTTGTTCAATGTTTTCGCTTTCTTCGGTAAAGCCCGTGCGTAGCTTGACAGTCACCGGCAGCGGCGTTGCTCGGCGAACGGCTTCAATGCATTTGCCGGCAAGCAGCGGTGTGCGGAGCAGCGCGCTGCCCTCGCCGTTTTTGACAATTTTCGGAACGGGACACCCCATGTTGATGTCAAAAGCCGCCGGCATGCAGCCTGTCTTTGCAGCATGCTCTGTCAAAGCGGCGGCAGCATAGGCCAAAATATCCGGTTCGCAGCCGAACAGCTGGATGGCGCAGGGGGTCTCTTGCGGGGTAATGGCGGAAAGAGCAAGTGTCTTGTGGTCTTTATGGAAGACGGCTTTTGCACTGATCATTTCCGTGAGTGTGTACTCCGCTCCCATACGACGGCAAATCGCACGGTACGGGCCGTCTGTTACGCCGGCCATTGGTGCAAGCAAAAGGCCTCGGCGCAATGTCAGTGATCCAATCCGGATTGACACGTTGCATTCCTCCTGTTTTGTGTATACTCGCAGGTATTATACCTTTTTTCCGGGACAAAGGCAAGAGGCCTGCGAAAACAGGTGAAGATTTCCCGGTAAAAAACAGAAAAAATGAAAAAATACAGGGAATTTTTGCGAAGTACTGGATTTTTGCAACGGAGTATTGTATAATGACCGTATATCGATTTACCGTGTATCGATTCATTGTATATCGATTCGCTATAAAAACTTTAGGAGGAAACCCAAACCATGAAGAAAAATCTCACGACGGTGGATTTTCGCGGGACTGAAGAGCAGCGCCAGAAACTCTTGCAGATTTGCGCTGACAATGGCTGCAGTGCCGACAACATGATGCCGATTCTGCAGCAGGCGCAAGATCTGTACGGGTATTTACCCATTGAGGTACA
>JAXDZV010000027.1:0-3933 GCA_034086705.1 Eubacteriales bacterium
CACTTTCGCGCACAGTGCGCTCCGGTGCGGGGTTTGTTATTCGTTTTTGCGGGCAGCTCCTTTTTGCTTATTTTCTTTCTGCTATATTGCACTTGCTTTTGTGGAAGCTTTGCTGAAGAATGTTCGAAATATTTTTGGTGCGTGCCGCCTTTCGACGTTTTTTATCCGGATGGTATGATATACTCAAATGGAAAAAACAGAGAGGGGAAGGTTGACGTGCGGGAAAATCAAAAACAAGAAAATAATATACAACTTTCGGAGTTGCTTACGGTGCAGTTTACGCAGGGGAAATTAATTATGCTGCCGTTGGGGGAAATCGATCACCACAGTGCAGCACGGCTACGGGAGGAAATGGATAGGCAAATTTATGGCCACCGTCCTCAAAGTTGTTGTATCGATTTACAAAAAACGGCATTTATGGATAGTGCGGGACTTGGCCTTTTAATGGGACGTTATAATGCTGCACAGTCTGTCGGTGCAAAATTTTGCGTGGCGCATCCCTCTGCGCAGATCCGGAAGATTATTACACTTTCAGGCATGGAACGCTTATTCACGCTGGTAGATGAAAAACCGTCTGATAGTAAGAAAGAAGGGTGAAAGATGTATCAAAGAAAAACAATTTTGAATCAACTTAAAGCTGAATTTTATGCGCTTTCCGAAAACGAGAGCTTGGCACGCTCATTGGTTTGTGCTTTTGCCGCGCAGTGTACGCCGTCGGTTGCAGAGCTAGCGGATGTACGCTGTGCCGTATCCGAAGCAGTTACAAACGCTATTGTACATGGGTACGGAACACACGATGGTAAGCACACGGTGTACATACACGTCACGTTGTATCAGGATCGGTCTATACGAATTGTGGTACGTGATAAAGGGCGGGGAATTGACGATATCGCAAGAGCGATGGAACCGCTTTTCACAACAGATGAAACGGGAGAAAGAAGTGGGATGGGTTTTTCAATTATGCAGAGTTTTATGGATAGTGTGCGTGTGCTCAGCAAGCCGGGGGCGGGAACCAGTGTGATGATGAAAAAGAAGTTTGCACCAGAATCTAAGCATGCTTAATTTTGAGGAAAAACGTCAAAGAAACCTTATGCTTGTGCGTCTTGCTCAGCAAGGAGACGAGGCTGCACAAGAAGCAATTATTTCCGAGAATATGTCATTGGTACGCAGTCTGGCGGCACGTTTCAGAGACCGCGGCGTGGAATATGAAGATCTTGTACAGATCGGTGTCATCGGTATGTATCGCGCTGTCCAGAGTTTTGATTTTACCTATGATACAGCGTTTTCAACGTATGCCGTTCCCCTAATTATCGGTGAAATTCGCCGATACTTACGTGATGACGGAATGCTGAAAGTGTCCAGGGAAGTCAAAAAGCAGGGAAGTGAACTGCTGCGAATTTCCGAACAAATTCGCCAACAAACGGGGCGTGATGCAACAGTGCAGGAGCTTTGCGCAGCTTCTGGTTTGTCGGCACCGGAGCTTATGTTTGCTTTGGACGGTGTTATGCCGGTTCGTTCGCTGTCTGAGCCGGTTGGAAAAGATGGGGAATTACTAACGCTTGAAGGGACGCTGTCGGATCATAGTGGACAGATGGAGCATTTATGTGAAGGCATGGCGCTGCGTGAAGCGCTTAGAAAATTGGGGACTCTGGAACGCCAAGTGATCTATTTGCGTTATTTCAAGGATCTGACGCAATTGCAAACCGCACGGGTTTTAGGGCTGACACAGGTAAAGGTTTCCCGCTTGGAGAAAAAGATTTTTCTTTTTTTGCGTGCAGAAATGAATGCTTAAACGAGAAGTGAGGTGTGAATATGCCGGAAGGCAAATGTATCCGTAGCCTGACAAATCTGGAAGTTATCAATTTATGTGATGGGAAAAAGATTGGATATGTACGCGATGTTGAAATTGACATTACAACCGGGAAGGTAGCAGTGTTGCGGATTATGGTTGATGACGGAAAATGTCTATCTTTCGGGAAAGCAGAAGAAATTCTTTTGCCTTTTTGCAAAGTTGAACGGTTGGGAGAGGATGTGATTTTATGTACGCTTCCGCCTGCTGATCCTTGTTTTTGCAATTTGAAAAAGAAAAAGGGCAGATGAAATTTATTGGCGTGATTCAATTCTATTCGGTTGCAGTATGGTAGAAAGTATTGGTATGTGATTTTAGCTGTGCGCTGCTGCGTAAGGTATGATTTTGCCATCGTCCATTTTGACGAGCAATTCAGTGCCCTTAACCTGAAACGGATGTCCTTCAAACGGGGGAGATTTTGAAACCGGAATATTTACCTGCTTTCTTATTCCCACATTATATTTTTCATTTTCATCTTCTCTACCTAAATATTTCGCACGGGCTTTTTTCTTAAGCTCGTGCTCTTGTTTTTATAACTTGCACAAATGCTCAGCCTGTTCGTCTATGTCACAAGACAGTTGCTCAATGTATCGCTGACTTGTAAGGCGAAGGGCAATGTCAGCTTGTTTTCTTGCAGATCATTCAAGTGCCCTGTCCCAATATGTCGATATGAACCTGTTCTTTCTCCGGCGGTTTCTGACATGGCAAATAATTGTTACTTTGCAGCGCACAGCATACCCCATTGTTTTTCACCATATTGTACTTTCCAATACTCTCGTTCCATATTTTGTTCAGGCTCTCAATTATCAGCCGATGTGATTGAGTCGTTAATACAAGATGAAACTTGTGCTTCATTGCCGGTTCCCCTTTCGTTTTCTGCAAACATAATATCATAGGTGGCCGAAAAATTGAATGTGCGGATATCAAAAATTGCGTACCAGCTGTTTCTGGTGAGCACGTTCAATGGTATATTTTGGGATAGAGTGCTTTCAATGACTGATACATTTTCCTTGACGGTTCACGACATCCGATTCCTATTTCGCATATATACTCGGAGAAATACTGCATTTTCAGCAAAATCAACTTGGCTTATTTCAGAACCTTTATAACTGTAGATAACAGCTCCGCGCATGGTACACCTATCTATGAAGACGCAGTAATAGCAGTATTTTGCCGTGTTTATACTTATAAAACCCTGCGTGATTGAGAACGGTTTTGCAATTGCAATATCAGTGGTATCTGCGTTACAAAACACTTAATTGAAAATATCGATGCTGTGGAAGAGTGGTGGACGTTTTTCAAAATTTCCGCTGCTTTTGTTTTAAAATTGGGGAAATTCGCAAAAGCGAATTGATGCTTCGGAAAAACAACAAAGTATTTCGTATTTATTTTTTCATACTTTTGAAAAAAAGTGTTGAAGAATTGCTAAAAGTATGGTAAAATAATCTCTAATTGATAAATCAGTTTAATATAGGGAGAAAAGATGGAATTATTTGCTTTTATTTTGTATTTTGTCGTTGTACTTGGAATCGGTGTTTTCTTTTTTCTCCGTTCCAAGTCGGAAGGTGAGAAAGATTATTTTCTCGGCGGCAGATCTATGGGGCCGTTTGTTACTGCGATGAGCGCACAGGCATCGGATATGTCTGGTTGGCTTTTGATGGGATTTCCTGGCAGTATTCTTGCCTTTGGAATGGGGCAGACATGGATTGGTATTGGTTTAGCACTCGGTACCGCTTTGAACTGGATATTTGTCGCTTCGCGTTTGCGCCGTTTTTCAAAAGCGGCGGGAGATTCTATCACAATTCCCCAGTATCTGTCAAATCGCTTTTGTACAAAAAGCCCCGCATTGCAGATCATCAGTGCTTCTATTTTTATCGTCTTTTTTACCATTTACGTTGCGTCCGGATTTGTGTCGGGGGCTACGGTGTTTTCCACAATTATTCCCGGATTTGAGGGAAAAGAAGACCTTGCGATGCTTATATTCGCTTCTATTATGATTTTATATACTTTCTTAGGCGGTTATAAAGCAGTTTGTTGGACAGATTTCTTCCAAGGTGTAATGATGCTGGTTGCATTGATTGCAG
>JAXDZV010000042.1:0-2461 GCA_034086705.1 Eubacteriales bacterium
TTCAATGCAAAATATTTTATATTCATCCCGCTGACTTTTATATCTGATCTCCTTGAATTGCCGCTTGTTCCTTTCTTCCGGAATGAAATATTTCATTGCCCGATTTACGAAAAAACTCATTCAAGTGAGTATACGCAAAAAATGCATTTTACAGCGTTCTCAGTAAAAATGCCATATACAACGGAAGCGTCAGCACCTGTCCGGCGCGGCCGACATTGTAATCGCCCAGCTTGATAGCACTGTTTACGTGGTATTTTTCCGGATGGTTCAGAATCGTCTTTGTGCTCTTGACGTTGCCGGTTGCCGCCTTTACCTCCACGAGCGTACACTCACCCTTGTAGCGAATCACAAAATCCACCTCCAAACCGGAATCCTTGTGGAAATAATAGAGCTTCCGTCCCATCTTTGCGAAAATATCAGCAATCAGGTTTTCAAAGATAGCGCCTTTGTAGCCGTGGAGATTTCCCTGCAGGATGTCATACTGTGTGCCGTCCTCCAGCATACTCACAAACAGCCCCATATCGCGCATATACACCTTGAAGGTGTCCTCCTCGGCGTTGCCATCCAGCGGCAACTCGGTAATGGAGAGATTATAGCAGCGTGAGATGATCCCCGCATCCTCAATCCATTGCAGGCTTCCGGCATATTTTGCAGCGGTGGAACCTTTTCGTACAACAGAATACTGGAATTTTTTATTTTCCTTAGCCAACTGACGTGGGATAGATTGGAAGCACTCTTTGATGTGGGACTTATCCTTCTTTTCCGCATATTTCACCATGTCGTCCTCATAAGAACGCACTATGTCACGCTGGATGCGCAGTACCTCATCCATATGCTTGCTGTCAACAAATGTCTGTACCGCTTCAGGCATTCCGCCGACGACGGCATATTGCAGCAGAAGCTGTTTCATGCGGCTGTGCAACGCATCCGGTACCGCCGTTTCCGTATCCAATGCTTTTTGCAGCATATCAATGACCGGCTCGGATATACCGTTTGCCCACAGAAATTCCTCAAAATCCAGTGGGTACATATCGATCACGGTTTCCGAACCTACGGGAACCGATTTCGGCTCCTTGCCATAGCCTTTCACACCGAGCAGAGAGCCGGTGCCGATTACATCGTACCGACCGTCGATCCGAAAGAACTTCAACGCGGTTCGCGCCTCGGGGCAATCCTGTATCTCATCCAACACCAGAACGGTCTCTCCGGCCTCAAATACTGCTTCTTTCCCAAGAAGCGCAGAAAGCAGCATTACGATATTATCAATATCCAGTGACCCGGCAAAAACGGAAGCATAGTCCGGATTCTCAAAGAAATTCAGATAGACCACATGCTTGTAATTATTCTTGGCAAACTCCAGCACGGAAAAAGTTTTGCCGCACTGTCTGCACCCTTTGACGATCAGCGGCTTGCGCCCCGGCGTGTTTTTCCATTCAGCTAACCGCTTTTCTATTTTTCGCTTCAGCATTGCGTTTTCCTCCGAATTATTTTCTGACTTCGCACATAGTATACCACAAATCCAAAACTTTTTCAAGGGACTTTTGCAGCAAACCATCAACTTTTTCAAGCGACTTTTTGCGACAAAGTGCAACTTTTTGAAGTGGCAGAGCGAGTAAGGGGTAAGGTGGCTGCGGTAAATTGAAATCTCAATCTATCCTTACACATCGGGGAATTCGATTTTCCCCGTCTTTTCTTCCTGTTCCAAAAGCGAATACAGCATATGCGTACTGTAGTGCCAAACTTTCGTATCCTCCTGCTCAAGGATGGCATACAACTCTGAATTAAACAACTTCGTGATTGCAGCATTTTCAGATATGTTTTCCTTTTCCGCAATCATCTCTACAAGGTCAGCGCTAATGTATGGCATGATTGCTGCAAATTGATTCGGGTTCATATATTGCCTCCTCTGTTTTGATAAAACAGATAAATAGAAAGTATCATAGCACTTCTATATAGGTTCTGATTTTATCTTCTATTCCAAATAGCTTCCCGTATTTCAACAGTTTCCGATTGTTAGGCTTAGCCTTGAAATAATCCTTGATGGCCTGCGTATATAGCTGCATATCTATCTGCTCCTTATTACGGATCAAATCACAAAGGCATCGCTCTTTATCATATAATTTTATTTCTGCACCCTGTGGTGAGTGCGTCTGTGTGATACCAATCTCATAGACATCTCTCGGCAAATAGTGGCATCGCAAATTCGGATTATCCCGTTTTAATACAGAGATATTTTTATCTCTTGGGATTGTAATATCATATATGTGTGGCGTTCGATCTGAAAGCCTCCATAGGTACAGAGCCGTACCGTAAGAGAAAACAGCATCACGGCACTGCCCCTGAAGCAATGCATATTCGTCCGGCATGCCATCTGCAAGCACATATAGTCCTTTGCGTACCTGCTCCAACTTCCCGGCATCGGTATATTTGCGCAGCATAGGTCTGCTGATGCCAAGCGCCT
>JAXDZV010000047.1:0-8083 GCA_034086705.1 Eubacteriales bacterium
AACAACAGGTTCGTATATGGACGATCAGGCGTAATGCAAAATGCGCAAAAATCAACTGGCAGTTTAAGACGCAGGATGCACGAATTAAATTGGCAAAGCTGTATCCAGTTATAGTTTAAAAACTATCCGGATGAAGTACTAAACTCTGCTCAAAATTATCCTATACAACCCGATAATCGCTACTTTTTAATGCGTATACAGATCATTTTCTGGATAGAAACATGGATTTCAGAACAATTTAAATCGCAACGGCACTGAAAATCCGTATGGATATTTGACATATACAGCCGTCAAAAAAAGTGAGCGAAATAGTTGGCAAATTATACTTATTCTCCGGTAATATTGAACATATTGGAAACAAATATTTTGCATGGGATAATTCTTACAGAGTTTAGGTTACAAGAACAATCTTCTTGGTCATAGGATATTGCTTGGTCAGCAGCCACTCTATTTGCTTTGCCCAATCCTGAGCAGTCCTTCTCTCCTGGGCGTCGGCATATCTCCAGCCGGCCAAAGGCTCTGCAAAAAGGAAAATGCTTGCTGTGCCGTTGCGAATATACTGGTGGTCCTCATATGGAACGCCGTCCTTTTTGGAGCGGAATCCTTTGCGGAAGTCGGCAAAAAGCTGAACCGGCTTTTCATCCAAATAACGGGATAGTCTTCGTCATATGGGCGACGGTATACCTCAAGCACATCCTCCATCGCGACCACAAAAGCGGCATTGTGTTCCGGCGGAATACACCAGCACTTCTTCAGGTTAGGCTTAAATTCGTTTTTTTAAGAATGGTTGAAACTGTAACGTGCGATATAGAATCTATATACCCAAGCTCAACCGTTCTGTCCGCAAGCAGCCGCAGTGTCCATTTTGAATGCCCCTCCGGCGGCTGTCCGCAAGCAAGTGCAATGACGTGTGCTTCCACCTCCCCGGTAACCTTTGCTGGAATCGGCGGCGTTTCACGCTTCTTCCTGTTAATTGTGGCTTCAAGGCCCTTTTCACAATAAGAAGTCCTCACAGTCTGTACCGTTGTAGGTGTGGTGCGGTATGCACCTGCTATCTCGGACACTGTCATATACTTGTCATTTCGCTTGTCTGAGGCAAGCAGTATATTCGCACGCAGGATTGTCCGGGCAGGGCTGTTGCCCTTTTTTACGATTCCCATGAGCTTGGCCTTATCCTGATCGCTGAGCTCAATCACATATTTGAACGAAGGCATATAATACCCTCCCTATTATAATCTGAGGTTATTATATCACAATGTTTTGATTCATACAAGATTTAAATTTAACAAATCGCTAGGCAATAAGGCTGTAGACAAGCATAACAGCTTAGGAAAAGGGACAAATATATATTTTGCTTGTGGGTTTTCGCTTTCAAGTGATTTTCCGACACTTTCAATGCAGGAACTTCTGGCAAAAGCTGATGAGCTTATGTATGAGGACAAGCAACACTGGTATGATAAACATACACAGGATTTCTTATGAAATCAAAAACAGGCTATCTGTTTTGCATTCAGGTAATGCATAGAAGATGTTCAAAAATCTTGACAGATTATGTACTGTTTGGGTTTTCCAAAAATGCAAAGACATACGTTATAAAATATACAAAAGCGATCGTAAACAGTTTTTCCCTTTTTTCACGTAACAATAATAGCTTTGTTTCCGTATTGCAAAGTGTACTTTAAGCGCCCATTTTCACGGCCGGTATACGGCGTGGTTTTTCTTCCAGACATTTTCAGCACTATACATAGTAGTTGTCTTGGGCACGACCCCAAGCCCGCTTCCTTCATCAAATATATTTTTCAGAATCCCCCCTGCTAAACCATTTTAAATTTCTCATATTTTACCCTTGTCGTGTAGTATAAAGCGGTTTTAAAAAGCAACCGGCACAGCGCTGTCATGCAAAGAGAACTGACATGCAAAAAAAATATAAAAAAAGCTTCCGATAGCTTGCAATACGCAAACCTATCGTATATAATAGAAGCAATTGAGCGCATATTTTGCAGATTGAAAAGGAGAATGGCAAATGGAACTTGGTGTTTTAACAAACCTTTATGGCAATATGAGCTTGGATGACGTGCTTGCAAAGCTTTCTGCAATGGGGATTACAATGGCAGAAATCGGATGCGGTGGATTTCCCGGTAAAGCACATTGCGATCCGGAGGTTTTACTGGCAGACCCGCAAGCATTGCAACACTTCAAAGACACTTTCGCGCACCATCACATGCGCATTTCTGCACTTTCCGTGCACGGTAACTGTGTGCATCCGAACCCGCAGGTTGCAGAATCTTTTGAAAAAGACTTCCAAAACGCAATCCTTTTAGCGGAAAAGCTCTCGCTTGACACAGTTGTTACTTTTTCCGGTTGCCCTGGCGATCATTCGGGTGCTAAATACCCGAACTGGGTCACTTGTCCCTGGCCGGAAGATTTCCTTGCCGTTTTAGAATATCAGTGGCATGATGTTCTGATCCCGTATTGGAAAAAAGCTGTACAGTTTGCAAACAATCACGGTGTTACAAAGATTGCACTGGAGATGCATCCGGGATTCTGCGTTTATAATCCCGAAACACTCCTGAAACTGCGCGCCGCTGTGGGAGATACCATCGGTGCAAATTTTGATCCGTCTCATTTGATTTGGCAGGGGATTGATCCTGTTGCAGCAATTCGTGCTTTGGAAGGCGCCATTTATCATTTTCATGCCAAAGACACCCGTGTAGACCCGTATAATACTGCAAAATTCGGTGTGCTGGATACCAAACACTATGGCGATGAAATACACCGCAGCTGGGTATTCAGAGCCTGCGGATACGGAAATGGTGCATCGTATTGGCGCGATATTGTTAGTGCTTTGCGCCTTGTCGGTTATGATAAAGTCATGAGTATTGAGCATGAGGATAGCCTTATGAGCATTGATGAGGGACTTTCCAAAGCCGTTTCATTTTTGAAAGACATTTTGATGCACGATCCCAAACCATCGACTATGAGTTGGGCTTAAGCAGCATACGTTTGGCAATCTAAAAAAAACAGCGTAGAAAGGCTTGAATCGGTTATTTTCCATGAAAAAGTTTGCAGCAGTCATCGGCTATGGCGGTATGGGGAATTGGCATGTACAGCATCTGTTACAGAGCGATGTATGTACTCTTGCCGGCGTTTATGACATAGATGAAAAGCGTCTTGCCCTCGCAAAAAGCCGTGCTATCCCAACATATGATTCGGAAGAAGCACTTTTGGCAGATCCGCGTGTTGAAATTGTAACGGTAGCTATCCCAAATGATCAGCATCTTCCTGTTGTCTTGCGTTGCCTGCGCGCGCATAAAAATGTAATCTGCGAAAAGCCGGTTGCGCTCTCTTGTGCGGATTTGGAACAGATGATCATTTGTTCGAAAGAGAACAATGTTCTTTTTTCTGTACATCAAAACAGACGATTTGATGTTGATTTTTTAGCAATGCAACAACTTTGTAACTCCGGAGAAATCGGCGAACCACTCCGTATCGAATCGCGTATTCATGGCTCCCGCGGTATTCCGAGCGACTGGCGCGGTAAAAAAGAGTATGGCGGCGGGATGCTCTATGATTGGGGGGTTCACCTGATCGATCAAGTGCTGCAAATTTTTCATACACCCGTTGTCTGTGTTGACTGTGTTTTTGATCACATTACAAATCAAGAAGTAGATGACGGATTTCGTCTGCAACTCTTTTTCGCAGACGGAAAACAAGCTTTGATCGAGGTCGGCACTTATAATTTTTTACCTATGCCGCGGTTTTATTTGCTTGGGAAACATGGAACAGCACGCTTGGAAGACTGGCAACAGCAGACAAGGGTTGCCATATGCACGCACTGGCATGAAAATGAAGTTTTACCGGTACAAACAGCTGCCGGGCTAACCAAAACCATGGCACCGCGTGACAGTGTGACACTTAAGACGTATGACCTTGCGCGGCCCCAGTCAGACGTGCATGATTATTACAGAAATTTTGTGCAAGCAGTGGACGGAGCTTGTATGCAAATGGTCACACACGATGAGATGCGCCGTGTTTTGCACGTAATAGAGGCTGCTTTTTTATCAGCCGAACAACAGCAGCGGGTGAGTATGTCATTCTAAACGAACAGACGTTTTGGCTGCCGTCTTCCCGAGGAACTCTTCGGCAAGGCGGCAGCTTTTTGTCGCAGCAGCCATATGATTCTGTGCTGCGGGAAAATGCAGAAAGGGGGAAACATCATGCGTATTCTTAGAAATATCTTTTCCAAAATCTTTTCCAGACTTGTAATTGTTTTGGCAATGATTTTATTGCAGCTTGTAGCGCTGGTTTTGCTCGTTTCTCGTTTCTCCGATTATTTTACATGGTTTTACTTCCTGTTTCTCGCCATTAGCATGATCGTTGTACTCACTGTTATCAATCGGGAAATGAATGCCGGGTATAAGCTTGCAATGGTGATTCCAATTTTACTTTTTCCTCTATTCGGAGGAATCATCTATTTAACATTGTATGGAGGTTTTTTTAACAAGAAAGTTCTCGGTAAGCTGGAGCAGCTTGCGCAATATGAGAAAAATTTGTATGCTTGCGTTCCAGATGGTTTAAATGCATTGGAATGTGTAGACTCCGCTGCAGCCGGTCAAATGCAATGTCTGCATGCTATGACGGGGTGCCCATTGTATGCAAATACACAGACAGAGTTTTTCCCTTTAGGGGATACACTGTTTCCCGTAATGAAAGAAGCTCTGCGGTCTGCAAAAGAATTTATTTATTTGGAATATTTTATTATTGCCCCAGGACGCATGTGGGACGAGATTTTGTCTATTTTGCGTGAAAAGGCAGCGCAGGGGCTTGATGTTAGGATTATCTATGACGATATCGGTACTATACAGCATTTGCCCTGGCGCTACGAAAAGCAGTTGGAACAGATGGGCATTCACTGCAGAGTGTATAACCCCCTGGTGCCCCTGACTGCTGCCTGGCAGAACAAACGGGATCATCGCAAAATCTTAGTGATTGACGGAGCAATCGCATTTACGGGTGGCATCAATCTTTCAGACGAATATATTAATGCAGTAAAACGTTTCGGCCATTGGAAAGATGCCGGAATCATGTTACAGGGGGATGCCGCCACATCCTTCACCATGATGTTCCGCTGCCTTTGGGCTCTGCTCAGCGAGGATGATACTGCATTACAAGCCCGGACAAGCGAAATTCAGTTTTACCGCTCTCACACTGCCATCGCAGCACGAGACGGGCTCGTTATGCCGTATGGTGATAACCCATATGATAGGAAACAAGTCGGTAGAGATATATACTTTAATGCAATTACGCAAGCAAAACGGTATGTTCAAATTACAACCCCTTATTTTATCGTAGATGAAGAAACCTTAACAGCACTGAAGCTGGCCGCAGCACGCGGCGTATGCATCACAATTATTACACCACATATTGCAGACAAATGGTATGTGCACTTAATCACCCGTAGCTATTACCGAGATCTATTGGAAGCCGGTATCTCTGTCTATGAGTATACACCCGGGTTTATCCATGCAAAAGGGCTTGTTGCTGATGGCGAAATCGCCGTTTGCGGTTCCGTGAATTTTGACTATCGGAGCTTTTATCTTCAACTGGAATGCGGCGTTTTGTTGTACCGCAGCCGTGCGATTGCCCAAATGGAAAACGATTTTTCCAAAACATTACAGCGCAGTCAGCCAATTACTCTGGCAGAAATGCAAAAGGAAAATCTCTTCAAAAAATTACTTTCTTCTGTTTTACGTTTGTTTGCCCCGCTGATGTAATCATGGAAGTGTCTTACGGAAATGAGGATGCACAGCGGCGTCCGCTCAATGCACAGGTACACCCACCGTCTACTCGACAATAATGCATTAGTGCGCAAAGACTTGCACGCTTTGGAGGCGTCATTTTGGCTCGTCAAGACAAGGCTTGTAAGAGAAGCCGCCATTTCTCTTTTCTGAGAAATGGCGGCTTTTTGTGAAATGTTTGGTCAGTATACATCATAATCTGGCAGAGAAATGGTTGCAACGAAGAAAGAGATTAAGCGCCCTTCCCTTCCGGAACCGTTTCACTTAGTGTAACGTCAATGGATATTTCGTCGCCCTGCCGCACAACCATAAAATGGAGCACATCATTTACATTGGCCTCATCCAACAGCGTAGCTATTTGCTCCAACTCCGTTATTTTCTGATCGTTCACACTTACAATGCGGTCCCCAAGCTTTAATCCGGCTCTTTCAGCATTGGAATTTTTGTTAACCTGTGTGATATACAAGCCGTATTCCGTTACATTATAGTACATTGCTGTACGACCGTCTTTAATTGTCGTAATTATGACACCAAGCTCAATTTTTCCGTGCACATAACCATCTGTGATAAGGTCATCAATAATTGTTTTTACCGAATTAATCGGAATGGCAAACCCGATCCCTTCTGCCTCTGTACTGTTGGCTTTCGCGTTTACGATTCCAATAAGGTCTCCACTTTCATTAAACAATCCACCACCGGAGCTACCGGGGCTAACCGCTGCATTGTGCTGCAAAAGACGTCTTGTTTCTCCGTCTGAAAATTTGATTTCCCGATCCAACGCACCGATGATACCGTCTGTCAAGGTTCCACCCAAAACGCCGAGCGGATTTCCGATTGCAACACATAAATCTCCAACTTCTACTGTAGAAGAATCCCCTAAAGTAACATAACTGAGATTTTGGGCATCGATCTTCAAAACAGCGATATCGTTTTCCTCGTCCGATCCAACAAGAGTAGCCTCATAGGTGTCTCCGGATTTCAAACGAATGTGTATTTGCTCGGCTTTTTCAATTACGTGATAATTGGTAACCAAATAACCGTCTTCCGTCAAAATCACGCCACTTCCGGCACTTTCACCGGCAACGTTTCCCCAATATCCATACGAAGTAGTATATTGTGTCACTATCTCTACCACAGCATTGGCATTCTTATTGTATATTTCTTTGATCGTTAGAATTTTGGTATTGGTGGGATCTGCTGTGGTCAAAGCAGAACCAGAAGGAAGAGACACTTCTTTCTGCGAGGAAGTACTATCTGTGCCGGATGTGTTTGTGTTGGCAGACGGTGTTCGCGTGTTAGGAGCTTCCTCTATCGGCGCAAAGTGCTCACGGTAAATGGATGCGCCAATCATACTACCACCAATGCCCGCCCCCAGACAAAGTATAACGCAAAGCGCCACAATTCCTGTGTTACGAAGCCAATGGCTCTTTTTCTTAACCCTGCCAGAATAACTTTGATCACCGGCTTGGCGAGCGCCTGCCTCGCGAAAAGCACTATAAATCGGAGGATTGCTAGGTACTGATGTGTTTCCGCTTATATAAGAATTGTTGTATGCCGCACCGCTTGTACCACTCGGCGCATCTTGACGCGGGATCTGTGAACCGGAGAGGTGATAGGTCCCATCGGCCGTTGTCTGTGCGTATACATTTTCTGGTTCTTGCAAAGGCGGATTCTGCGGACTTTGCGTTGACGTTTCCCCGGCTTCATAATTATTAACCGGCTGCGTATCTTGCCCTGCAGATGCCGAAGAAACCATACCGCTTTGTGGTGTTTCGGCGTTCGGTGCAGAAGTACGATCCTGGTCCATCCGTTCATTTTCGATTGCCATATTTAAAACTCCTTTCCAATTTCAGAAAGCCTTTGGACTACGCTATTATCATATCCATAGATTGTGATGACTATATGAAAACACGTTGAATGTTCCTTGAAACCAGAAAGGACGTCTTTTTGTAAGAAACCTATTGAAAAAGAAAAGAAAAAACGTTATAATAATATAAAGTGTTTCAAAAGGAGGAAGTGTTATGCAACAGGGCGGACTCTTCTCGGCCTTTGCAAACAAAATTCCGACACTGACCACGTCGCGTCTCACATTACGTGCCCTACAAGTACGTGACAGTGCGGATATGTATGAATATGCCTCTTTGGACACGGTGACAAAATATTTACTGTGTGAATCACACCGTTCAGAAAAGCAGACACTGCAGTATTTAGAGTATTTACAAAAACTGTACAGCTCAGGAAAACTATATGATTGGGAAATCGAATTCAACGTGTGTGACAAAATG
>JAXDZV010000074.1:0-43360 GCA_034086705.1 Eubacteriales bacterium
TCACTGCAGAGGTGTAACTCCACACTGACCAAGGCTTTCAATATACCTCGCAAGCATATTATCGCCTGACACAATCATACGGCATTACACCGTCAATGTCAAGCCGGGGAAATCCGTATGACAATGCTTTGGCTGAAAACTTCTTTTCTATACTCAAAATCGGGTGCATTTACCGAGTCAAACTTCAGACTTATGAGGAGGCTCGCCTCCTCATAAGTGAATACATCCATTTTTATAACAATGAACGTATCCAATTAAAAACAAAACTGACTCCGCTTGAAAAACGAAATCAGTTTGTTGCTTGATTTTTTAATATTCTACTTTAGAACTCTTTTTTGTACTCTCTGCACAATTTAGTGCAGTTCAATGGGCTCCCAACTCTTTTTTGCTTTTTTAATCAATTGTTTTATCGATCAAATGACGAACAATTTTACGAGAAGTATTTTTTTGAAACTCTGTATCACGTAACTTGACAATGTTGACTGCTTTATAGGAAACGGTGCGCTCATTAATCTTCCGAATTTCTTCATTGAAATACTGCGTAAGATTATCAATGCCACGTAGTTGCAAAGCATCGGTATCCGGGAAAATTTCTGCAACAATTGCTTCCTTTGCAGGATTGGATTTGCTTTGACCTGCATATACAACTACTTCACCTACACCATATATGCGTGAAATTTCTGTTTCTATTTCTTCCGGATAGACATTTTTTCCATTGGAAAAAATAATGAGATTCTTCAATCTTCCGGTAATATAGATCCAGCCATCTTCATCTAATTTGCCGTAATCACCGGTATGAAAATACCCGTCTGCATCGAAAGCTGCTTTGGTTGCTTCGTCATCCTTGTAATAACCCAGCATGACATTTGGACCCTTGACGCAAATCTCTCCCTCACCGTTTGCATCCGGGTCTGCAATCTTAACTTCTTCTCCAATGATTGGTGTGCCGACAGAACCTTTCTTTTGATACTTATTGCGATTGCAGGAGATTAAAGGGGAGCACTCCGTAATACCATAGCCGTTGAGGATTGTAATGCCGATTGCATCGAATGTATCGATTATATCCTGATTGAGGGCAGCTCCGCCGCAGATTATCATTTCCAGATTCCCACCGAAATTTTGCAAAATAGGACGGAAAAGAATCCGGCGCATATCAATTCCGATTCGTCGGAGATTATTGCTGAACTGAATCAGCTTATGCAAAGATGCGGTTTTTCCTTGTTTCTCAACGTTGTTCCAAATTCGTTTATAAAAGGTTTCAACAAAGAGAGGCACCAGAATCAAATGGCGTGGTTTTTGCTCTTTTAATTCCTGGAGAATATACCGTATGCCACTGGAAATATATACCGTACACCCCTGTGCAAGATGGCCAACAAAATTGACAGTTGAGCCGAATGTATGATGCGGGGGAAGCACATTCAGGGTAGAAGGAGTAATTGCAAAATTATACATCCCCTGTGTCATGTCTGAAACAATATTATACTGTGAAAGCATAACGCCTTTTCCTTTACCGGTTGTGCCGGATGTGAAAACAATGGTTGCTAGGCGTTTGTTATCAATTTCATATTCATAAAACCCACGGTCTCCACCCGCAAAAAGCTGTGCACCTTCCGCAATGATCTCGTCCATTGTGGTATCTTCACTCTGTGCCACATCCTTGGACATACATACAAACAAAGTGTCCTGTGGCAACGCCGCGCGAATGGCGGGCAGCTTTTTGGAAATAATCGGACTGTAAAAAACCGCACTGCATTCTGCTGCCGCACAAGTGGCTGCCAAATCTTCCGCGGGAAGATCTTTGTCCAACGGCACTGTCACGGCTCCAACTGCCATGAGGCCAAAATAGGCACAAACCCAATGGTAGGAACTTTCGCCGATAATTGCAATATGCCGATTGTCAGCACTCCGCCGTATCATTCCTGTTCCAAAATCTCGGATATCATCTCGCATTTGTGAGAATGTCTTTGTTACGACTTTTGCATCCTTTGGATTTTCTTTATAAATGATAGCAGCTTTATCAGGAAATTTTTTAGCGGCATTTTCCGTCAAAACACGAAAATTTTCAAAGACTGTTGTTTCATACAGCGGGTAGTTTTTCTGCTTCACTTTGTGCATTCTCCTTTTTATACAGAATGTCCTTATACTTCAATATTCTACCATATTTTTTTGAAGAATGCAACTGTTTTTTATAATCCTCTATTTGCAATCGGACATCATTCCAGCTACTTATTCATATATATGACTAAACGCACCGCCGTCAGAAGCTGCGGTGCAGCCGGAAGGTACGGTGAGCATTATGGATTATTTCTATGAAAGGATGGTTATGCTTGGCGAGTATATCGCTTCGAGTGGTGCAACGGTACGTCAAGCAGCAAAGCGATTTGGAATTTCAAAGTCAACGGTACATAAAGATATCACCTTTCGATTACCGCGCGAATGTCCCGCTTTATATGAGCAGGTTCGCATCATTCTGGACAGGAATAAAGCACAAAGGCATATGCGAGGAGGGGAGGCGACCAGAGAAAAATACAAACGTATCAAGCAAGCACACAGTTTGTCAAAAAAAGAGAATGAAGAAAGAAAAATATAGACTTTTTTAAAAAAACGTGATATACTGAACTGGAAGTAAAAATCGGGGAGAGCACAGATGAATCTTTTGCACATGAAATATGCTGTA
The DNA here is from genome assembly GCA_034086705.1 of Eubacteriales bacterium. Taxonomy (GTDB): domain Bacteria; phylum Bacillota; class Clostridia; order Oscillospirales; family CAG-272; genus UMGS1225. Next base: position 2,678 of record JAXDZV010000074.1, read on the forward strand.
GTTATAGCAGAGAAAAAATCCATCAATCGTGCCGCAGAGGTTTTATTTGTGGGGCAATCGGCGCTAAGCCGTTCTGTAAAAGAATTAGAGTCATCTTTAGGCGTGACACTATTTGAACGTAGCGCGAAAGGTATGTTTTTGACCCCGGAAGGTGAAGTATTTATACAACATGCGAAGTCATTGCTGGAACAGGTGGATGCGTTGGAAACAATGTTTTTGACCGGGAGGAAAACACGTCGATTTTCTGTCTGTGTACCGCGTGCCAGCTATATTGCGCATGCTTTTACAAATTTTACCTGCCGTTTACCGGCGGATATGCATACAGAGCTTACCTATAAGGAAACTAATGCACTGCGCACGATCCAAAATTTGTTGACGGATGAGTATAAGCTTGGGATTATTCGATATGCTTCTCAATTCGACACCCATTTTAAATCCATGCTCGAGGAAAAAAATTTCAATTATGAGCTGATTGCAGAGTATTCTCATGTGATTGTCTTGAGTGCTGAGTCGCCGCTTGCTAAAAAAGATGATATTCTGCCGCAGGATCTGCGGGAATATACACAGATTGTTTATTCGGATTTGTATGTTCCCTCTGTTCCTCTTTCTTTGCTCAAAAAAGAAGAACTGCCAGACCCAACCACAAACAAAATTTGTGTTTTTGAGCGTGCCAGCCAATTCAATTTACTTTCCCATAACCCCGCCACTTACCTTTTTGCATCTCCTATTCCACCGGAATTGCTCTCGCAATATCACCTGGTACAAAAGCGATGTCCCTCTTTATCTCGAATGTATCGCGATGTTTTGGTGCATCGGCGTGACTATGCACTGACAGAGTTGGATCGACTTTTTATCGAAGAGGTAGTTCGTTTAAAACGACGTATTTTTATAGACACAGATACCTGGGAGTAAACGCTGTATTTTCGCGGCGTTTACTCCGTTTTGCTTAATAGATACGCATGATGCAATACCCATATGAAAAAAAAGCAATTGCACTGTTTGTGCCTGTGTGTTAAAATTATGACAAGCTAAATGTATAAATGCAAAGTAGCTTATTTGCGCCAAGCAACTGTTCACTTGGAAGGTGAGCGGAAGATAAAAGTGAGGCTTTCAATGAATCTTGATAAAATGATAGCGGTACGTAATAACAAAACAATCTACCGTGACGCAGATCGATGCCTAAAGGTATTTGAACCGGATTATTCTAAAACGGCTGTTTTTCAAGAAGCGCTGAATCAAACGAGAATGGAGCAAATAGGCTTGCCTGTTCCGAAAGTGCTTGGGATTACCTCTATAAATGGAAAATGGACAATCCTTTCAGAGTACATTAAAGGAAAAACCATGGCGCAATTGTTGGAAAAGTATCCGGAAAAAAAGAAAGAGTTTTTGCAAGAATTTGTTACACTTCAGTCAACAGTACATGAAAAAATCTGCCCGGATTTAGGAAAGATGAAAGATAAAATCAACCGCAAAATTACAAAGACTTCATTATCTGCAACACTTCGTTACGATTTACATGTACGTTTGGAAACCATGCCAAATCATACACAGGTCTGCCATGGTGATTTTAATCCCTCCAATATTCTCCTCACGCGTGACGGCACACCGTATATTTTAGATTGGGCACACGTCACACAGGGAAATGCTGCGGCAGATGCCGCATGCACCTATCTTCTTTTTTGGTTAAACAGTGATACAGATACTGCGCAGGAATATCTGCACTTATTCTGCCAAGAAAGCCATACACCGTTGCATTCTATTCAAGAATGGATCCCGATTGTTGCTGCCGCACGAAGTGTGGATGGCAATGCCGTACAGCGTGCATTTTTACGTACCTGGCTGGATGTAGCTGACAATGAAAATGATGCCGGAGCAGTCCGGTGAAAAAAGGAGATAAATAAAATGAAGATCAATGTATGTATCGGTTCTTCCTGTCATATCAAAGGGTCGCGTCAGGTAGTACAGCAGTTGCAATCTTTAATTCGGGAAAACAGAGTAAGCGATCAGGTTGAGCTGGCAGGCACCTTTTGCATGGGGAAATGTCAGCAGGGGGTGTGCGTGATGGTGGATGATGCGTTTTATTCTGTTACGCCTGACTCGGTGGACCCCTTTTTTCATGCGCATATACTGCAACCGCTCGACTGTGACCGGAAAGAAAATTAACAAAAAACGAGGGATATGGAATGATTATCCAAATATGCGTCGGCTCATCCTGTCATCTCAAGGGATCTGAACAGCTTGTTCATCAATTTCGAACGGCTGTTGAGGCGAATGGCCTTGGTGATGAAATTACGCTTGCAGGATCTTTCTGTACGGGTAACTGCAACCGGATCGGCGTTACAGTTATGATTGACGACGTAACATATGTAGGGATTACGCCGGATATGTTTGAGGATTTTTTTGCAAAACATGTACTGCAACCGCTAAAAAAAGGGGGTGAAAGTCAGTATGGATTGTCTAACACTGAAAAAGTCAAATTGTAAAAATTGTTATAAATGCATCCGGCATTGTCCGGTAAAGTCGATTCGCTTTTCCGGAAATCAAGCATATATTATCGAAAATGAGTGTATTCTGTGCGGACAGTGTTTTGTGGTTTGTCCACAGGATGCAAAGCAAATAGTCGATGAGAGCGAGGCAGTGAAGGTATTGTTGCAGTCCGGGGATCCGGTAATTGTCAGCCTTGCGCCTTCCTTTGTAGCAAACTACAAAGGTATCGGCATTGAGTCTATGCGATCTGCACTTCGTTCGCTTGGATTTTATGACGTAGAAGAAACAGCAATCGGTGCTACCATTGTCAAAAATGAATATGAGCGCATGCTTTCTCACGGAAATAGGGACATTATTATTACCTCCTGTTGTCATTCGGTCAATTTGCTGATACAAAAGTATTTTCCGGCATTACTTCCATTTTTGGCTGATGTTTTATCCCCTATGCAAGCGCATTGCAAGGATATTAAACGCAGATATCCGAATGCAAAAACGGTCTTTGTTGGCCCCTGTGTTGCAAAAAAAGATGAGGCACAGTATTACGGAGGGATTGTAGACGCTGTTTTAACGTTTGACGAACTAACGGCAATGTTTAAAGAAGCTGGCATTACACTGCAGCCATCTGGGCTTCATAATCCAAATAGCCGTGCACGCCTGTTTCCAACAACTGGAGGTATTCTAAACACGCTCTCTGTCCGTGATCCACAGTATACTTATCTTGCAATTGATGGTGTAGAAAACTGTATAGCTGCCTTGCAGGATATACAAAGCGGCGAACTGCATCATTGTTTTATTGAAATGTCAGCCTGCGTTGGTAGTTGTATCGGCGGTCCGGTTATGGAAAAATACCATCATTCTCCCGTGCAAGACTTTCTTAGTGTTACCCATTGTGCCGGGAAGGAAGACTTTTGCGTGGAGCAGCCACAGCAAGAACTGATCCGTAAAAATTTTACTGCGATTGAACGCCATCTACAAATGCCAACGGAAGAACAAATTCGAGAAACATTGCACCAGATGGGGAAAATAAGACCGGAACAGGAGTTGAACTGCGGCTCATGCGGGTACAATACATGCCGTGAAAAAGCAATTGCTATCTTACAAGGAAAGGCGGAAATCTCTATGTGTCTGCCTTTTTTGAAAGATAGGGCGGAAAGCTTTTCCGATCTGATTGTTCGTAACACACCAAACGGTCTTCTGGTACTCAATGAAAAGCTGGAAGTACAGCAAATTAACAAAGCAGCACTCAAAATTCTCAATGTCCGATACGCAAGTGACATCATGGGTGATCAGGTAGTACGGATTATGGAGCCCGGAGATTTTCTAACGGTATTAAATAAAGGCAAAGATATACGCAACAAGCGAATTTATTTGGCGGAATATGAAAAATATGTTGAAGAAACGATCCTCTATGATAAGGAATATCGCTTGTTGCTTTGTATTTTGCGAGATGTCACGGAAGAGGAGACACAGCGTGAGAAAAAAGAAAACATCCGCACGCAGACTGTAGAAATTGCAGATAAGGTTGTAGATAAGCAAATGCGGATCGTGCAGGAAATCGCATCTCTGCTTGGAGAAACCGCTGCTGAGACAAAAATTGCACTTACAAAGCTGAAGGAGTCGATCAGCGATGAATAACTTATGTTCAGATATCGGTTGGCGCAGCATCAACCATGAAGGAGAGGTGCTTTGCGGTGATCATGTGGATATCATTGAACAAAATGATGCATCCACTGTCATTGTTTTGGCAGACGGGCTCGGTAGCGGCGTAAAAGCCAGTATCCTTTCTACACTGACTTCCAAGATCATCTCAACTATGATGGCCGAGGGGCTTGCTTTAGAAGACTGCGTTGCAACCATTGCTGCAACATTGCCGATTTGCTCGGTCCGCGGCGTTGCATACTCGACTTTTACGATTATTCACCTGATTGACAATGAAATTGCAGAATTGATTCAATATGACAATCCGCAGATTATTTTTCTGCGTGACGATGCAGTGTATGAGTACCCTTACACAGAGATAAATATTGACGGCAAGCATATCTTGCGATCCTCGATTCGGCTTCAGGAGGGGGATGTTTTTCTTGCAATGAGCGACGGTTGTCCACATGCCGGAATTGGATTGTCTTATAATTTTGGATGGAAACGGGAAGAAATAGCAGATTTCATGAAGATGCTCGTTGGTGTTGGATATACAGCAAAAACACTTGCAACGATGTTGATCGAAGAGTGTAATAAACAATACGGCGGTCATCCGGGCGATGATGCGACTGCATGTGTGGTACGTGTTAGGAAGCGCGAACCAATGAATCTTCTGTTTGGCCCACCACGTAACCCGGATGACTGCGACCGAATGATGTCTTTATTTTTCGGGAAAGAGGGAAAACATATTGTTTGCGGTGGCACAACCTCTGCGATTGCAGCGAAATATTTAGGAAAAAAAGTAGAGGCAAGTCTTGACTTCGTATACAGTGATGTTCCACCGATTGCGCATATCGAGGGAGTAGATCTTGTTACAGAGGGGGTTATTACAATCAATAAGGTGATTGAATATGCCAAAGATGCGCTTAATAAAAATGAAAAATATGAAAAATGGAGTATGCAAAAAGATGGCGCCTCGATGATTTGCCGCCTTTTGTTTGAAGAAGCGACAGACATCAATTTCTTCGTTGGGCGCGCTGTAAATCCTGCACATCAAAATCCGGATCTGCCCATCAATTTTAATATCAAAATGAATTTGGTTGAAGAATTGTGTAAATGCCTCAAGAGCATGGGCAAGCGCGTTAAAGTTTCTTATTTTTGAAAAGAGGAGAACTTGCATGCGAAAGTTTGATACAAAAGTACAGCATTTGAAATATAAGGTTTTGCGTGAAGTGGCAAGACATGCTTGGGCAGATACATTGCTCGAAAATGTATCACAGATTCCGAAGTTAATAGTACCGGGCAAAGAACCAACCATGCGATGCTGTGTTTATAAGGAACGTGCCATTCTTGAAGAACGCGTACATCTTGCAATGGGCGGTAACAGGAACAATTCAAACGTGATAGAAATTATTGATATTGCCTGTGACGAATGCCCCATGGGAGGCTACGAGGTGACTAACGCGTGCCGCGGCTGCCTTGCGCATCGCTGTGAAGATGTTTGCCGGTTTGGTGCAATTTCATTCGATGCAAGCCATGTTGCGCATATTGATAAAACAAAGTGCAAAGAATGCGGTGCTTGCTCAAAGGTTTGCCCGTATACTGCTATTATTAATCGACGAAGACCTTGCGAAAATGCTTGCAAAATCAAAGCAATTCAAATGAATGACGACAAAGTGGCTAGTATTGATAATGAAAAATGTATTGCCTGCGGAGCCTGCGTATATCAATGCCCATTTGGTGCAATTACAGATAAATCTTATATTTTAGATGTGATAGACATTTTGAAAAAAAGTTTACAGAATTCGCAGTATAAAGTTTTTGCAGTTGTGGCTCCCTCCATTTCAAGTCAATTTACATATGCAAAACTTGGGCAGGTTGTCACAGGGCTAAAGCAGCTTGGATTTCACACGGTTGTAGAGGCAGCACTCGGAGCAGATATGGTAGCATATGCGGAGTCTGCGGAACTTGCTGAAAAAGGATTTTTAACCAGCTCCTGTTGTCCGGCTTTTGTTAGCTATGTTGAAAAATATTTTCCGCAACTTGCTGAAAATATTTCCCACAACCTTTCTCCAATGGCTACGATTGCAAAATACATCAAAGAACATGAGGCTCCATGCAAGATTGTTTTTATCGGGCCGTGCACGGCAAAAAAAGCTGAGGTTCAGAAACCCAAAGTGCAAGCATATGTCGACGCGGCAATGACTTTTGAGGAACTGCAAGCTCTTTTTGACAGCCGAAATATAGATATTACGACACTGACGGAAGGTGTATTAGACAATGCGTCTTATTTCGGTAGAATATTTGCGCGCTGCGGAGGCCTTGCCGATGCAGTCGCGGAGGGACTGAAAGAGCAGGGAATCAATGGTTTTACATTAAAATCTTGTTCTTGTGACGGTATTGAAGAATGCCGAATTGCTTTGTTAAAGAAAACAAAAAATATGCTCAACGCCAATTTTATTGAAGGTATGGCTTGCGTTGGCGGCTGTATTGGAGGCGCGGGTTGCTTGACACACGGGGAAAAGAATAAGAACGAGGTTGATAAATATGGTCAAGAAGCTTATGAAAAAACCATCACAGATGCAATTTCTATTTTAAATAAAACACATTAAAACGCGGGATATACACAAAAAAATATATAACTTTACTTATGGGGATCCTACACGCTTATCCAGACTCCGTTCCCATGAGCTTACTGCAAAAAAACGCCTTTGAGCCCAAATGGGCCCAAAGGCGAAATTGATGCAAAAGGGTTCAGGCGCGGACGATCTCCGGAGGCATCTTTTTTTCAACCGTATCTGCTGTGATAACAATTTTTTGAATCGTAGGATCTGAAGGGGTTTGATACATAATATCCAGCATGACCTCCTCCATAATGGAGCGCAATCCTCTGGCACCGGTAGATCGTATGATTGCCTGATGTGCAATTTTTTCAAGGGCTTCGTCCGTAAAGGAAAGGGCGACGTTGTCATACCCAAGAAGCTTTTCGTATTGCTTTACCAGGGCATTTTTCGGTTCCTTAAGAATCCGCACAAGAGATGCTTCGTCTAAGTCATCCAGTGTAACGAGAATCGGCAAACGTCCAACCAATTCGGGGATCAAACCATATTTCACAATATCGTGCGGTGTGACATCGCGATACACACTGACATCCTTTTTTTCAGATTTTTTGCGTACGTCTCCTTGAAACCCCATAGTTTGTTTTCCACGACGCTGTTCAATCAGTTCTGAAAGTCCGTCAAAGGCGCCGCCGCAGATAAAGAGAATGTTTTCAGTATTGATTTGAATAAAGTCTTGATTTGGGTGCTTTCTGCCGCCTTGCGGAGGAACATTGGAAACGGTGCCCTCTAAAATCTTTAAGAGCGCCTGCTGTACGCCTTCTCCGCTGACATCACGTGTGATAGAACGATTTTCAGATCTGCGGGAAATTTTGTCAATTTCATCAATATAGATAATGCCTTGTTCTGCACGCTCAACGTCAAAATCAGCTGCTTGAATCAGACGTAGAAGAATGTTCTCTACATCCTCACCTACATATCCTGCTTCTGTTAGGGTTGTTGCATCCGCGATTGCAAAGGGAACCTGCAGTGTTTTCGCTAAAGTTTGTGCCAAAAAAGTTTTTCCTACGCCGGTTGGGCCGAGCAACAGTACATTGCTTTTTTGTAGCTCAACTTCATCCGGTGCAGATTGTTCCTCCTTTTGCGCCCCACGTTTATCTTTGCTTTTCGGCAAAGAGCGAATACGCTTGTAGTGGTTATAAACAGCAACCGAGAGCGCAATTTTTGCTGCATCCTGTCCGATAACATATGCATCTAAGGCGTTTTTGATTTCCTTTGGGGTAGGAAGCTTTTCGGAAAGCGATGTGCCTGTACCGGTTTGGGAGCGGCCGGGAACTGCCATCTGCTCATTCAGTAATTCACTGCAGGCACTAATGCAGAAGTCGCATATGAACGTGCCGGGAGCGCCCGGCACAAGAAAGTTGACCTGCATCTCATTGCGTCCGCAAAAAGAACAGCAGCGCAGCTTCTCCGAACTTTTCTGACTGTTTTTTTCCATACAGAACTCCTCTGTGTACCTCAAATACGTTTTTTAAGAACTTTGTCGATCAAACCATACTCCACAGCATCTGTAGCCGTTAAAAAGTGGTCACGTTCTGTGTCCTGCTCAATGACAGACAGGGGCTTTCCGGTATTTGCTGCCAAAATCTCATTGAGCGTTTGCCGAATGCGAATCATACGATCGGCGTGTATCTTAATATCCGTCGCCTGTCCTTGCATACCACCAAGCGGCTGATGAATCATAATTTCACTGTTTGGTAAAGCGAACCGTTTACCTTTTGTACCTGCACTGAGCAAAAAGGCACCCATACTTGCTGCCATACCAATGCAAATCGTAGAAACATCACATTTGATAAACTGCATGGTATCATAAATTGCCATACCAGAGGTAATAGATCCACCGGGAGAATTGATATAAAGGCTGATATCTTTATCGGGATCCTGCGCCTCCAAAAACAACATCTGAGCAACGACTAAGGAAGCTGTTGCATCGTTAACTTCGTCTGAAAGAAAAATAATACGGTCGTTCAAAAGGCGGGAGAAAATGTCGTAGGAACGTTCGCCCCGGCCGGTCTGCTCAATGACCATCGGCACAAGTGCCATATCGTTTCACTCCTTTTAGTATGCTTAATATGAGAAAGGGGCAAACGCTCCGTGATGAAGATTTGCCCACCCCAGTATCTTATGTTTCATTCAGTTTTTTCAGACTTTTTTTCAGTTATAACTGCACTGTCACGTACCAGTTTCATCGCTTTTTGAACGGTGATATCTTTTGTCAAAGCTTCAGGCTCTATAAAAGATTTTACCTGCTCAGTTTCCATGTGATATGCTTTCGCAAGCTTCTCGATTTCTTCGTTAATCTCTTCATCTGAAGCAGTAATATTCTCCGCAGCGGAAACAGCTTCCAGCGCAAGTCTTGCCTTTACTTGTTTTTCAGCCATAGGCTTGAATTGCTCGCGCATATTATCTAAAGTCATGCCGGAATACTTAAGATACATTGAAAGGTCCATTCCTTGCTGACGCAACCGATTGTCAAAATCACGCACCTGATTTTCAACTTCCGTATCAAACATGACCTGCGGAATTTCCGCCTCAAGATTTGCAATGAGTGCTTCTATTAGTTTTTCCTCTACATCATGCTCAGCATGGTGTTCGTTTGCTTCTTCCATTTTTGCCTTTAAGTCGTCGCGGTATGCAGCAAACGTATCAAATTCTGAAACATCTTTTGCAAAATCATCATCGGTATCGGGAAGTTGCTCAAATTTCAAAGCGTTGAGTTTACAATGGAAAACTGCAGCCTTGCCAGCCAGTGCTTCTGCGTGGTATTCAGTGGGGAAGGTGACATTGACATCAAAATTCTCCCCAATTGTTTTGCCGACAACTTGATCTTCAAATCCGGGAATAAACTGACCGGATCCTAATTTCAAATCGTGTCCCTCAGCTTTTCCACCATCGAACGGAACCCCATCAACACTACCGTCATAATCAATGTTTGCAATATCGCCAAGCTGGGCAGGACGGTCATCCACTTCAATTTCGCGCGCATTGCGCTCTTGTACACGCTTAATTTCCGCATCAATCTCTTCATCCGTTACCGGTTTGAGAGTCTTTTCGGCTTCTAAACCTTTGTATTGCTTGATGGAAACCTCCGGATATACAAACACTTTAGCCTTCATAGTAACCCCTGCATCATCAATGGAAGCAATGTCAAACTCCGGACGGCTGACCGGCTTGATCTCAGCGGCTTTTTCAGCTGCTTCATATGCCTCTGGCAAGAGAGAGTTTATGGCTTCTTCATAAAAAACGCCTTTGCCGTACATCTTCTCAATAATCGCACGCGGCGCTTTTCCTTTGCGGAAGCCGGGAACATTCATTTTACTTGCATTCTTTTTGAATGCGGTATCAACAGCTTTGTCAAAGGCGTCTTTTTCAATAACGAATTCGATCTCTCTGACGTTTTTTTCTGGGGTTGTCACGTTCTTTAAATTCATTTGCGAATTCCTCCAAGAGATTTATATGAATATTTTTTTAGTTCATGATATTTCTACCGGATCTTACCATGTCGGAAACATCAACATACAGCGTATATTATAACAAGTGGACCCTTTTTTGTCAATAAAGTAACAGGAAAATTCACATTTTCACTTGCTTTTACGGGAAAAAAACAGAGCGAATCAGCACCTAAACTGTGAGGAGATCAACAAAGGACAGAAATTTAAATAATCCGCTGCAACCGGGGTAAAAGTAATTCCTGCATAATCGGTATGCGGCGGGTCGTTATACCGGCCGTGTATGTGGCCGAAATAACATTGCCGAACTTGATAAGCTTGCATAATATCGATTAATTCATTGCAGATATACCCGCGATAATACGGCGGAAAATGCAGGCAAACCAAAAGTGGTGGAATAGGGTCGGTGTTTGCAGTTCGCTGTAGCTGTTTGCCATATTCCAGACTCATTTGAAGCCTTCCAACCTCGCGGTTTATAATTTTCTTTGCATCTGTTTCATTCCGAAGCGTTAATTTTTTCTCCTCAGTATACCATCCTCGTGAACCACAAATAATATAGCCCTGCCGCAAATATGCATTGTTATGCAGAAAATGTAAACTTTGAAATCCGTGCTGATCACAAAAATGCTCCAGCTTTGATGTTGTTTCCCACCAAAAGTCATGATTCCCTTTGGAGATGATTTTTTCCCCGGGGAGCGCTTCCAGAAAAGCCAGATCTTCAGCGGCCTCTGTCAGGCGCATTCCCCACGATATATCACCCGGCAGAACAACGGTATCTTGTGGCTTTACAACCTTTATCCAGTTGTTTTTGATTTTTTCTACATATCCGTTCCAGCGGTTACCGAAAAAGTCCATCGGCTTATCTTTTCCAATGGAAAGATGCGGATCCGCCATTATGTAAAGTGCCATGCAAAACCGCCTTTCATATTTTATGGTGTGAATGGAGCCATGCTAAATTGGGAATACTATGCCCAAGAGGCAAACGCAGATTGCGCTTACTTGCTTGATCTGTCGCGCTGCACATATGGTAAATATATGCAGGCATACCTCAATCACAGGGAAGGGGGACCAAAAATGTCATTATTTTCTATGGATGGAAAAGGGCAGGGCTGTAAGCATATTCACGGCATTTCCTGCGACGTGAAAAACTGCGCGCACCACGATGGAGACAGCTATTGTACAGCAGATCAAATTACCGTGGGACCAAGCTATGCAACAGCAAGCACTGACACAGTTTGTGCAACCTTCAAGGCAAAAAATTTCTAAGCCAAAAAAGAAGACCGGGCAGTGCCCGGCTTCTTTTTTTTCGCACAGCGTTTATGCTTGCACAAAAGAACGGACTTTATCCTCCATTTGTGAAATCTGGATGCTGCCTGTAAAGCGTGGTGTCTGATGATTGAGCGCAGCCAACGGCTTTGGAATCAGTGTATTCGTTATGGTGCTGAGCTGTTGCATTGTCTGAAAACTTGCATCGTGCTTTTTTCCGTCCAATGCACTGAGCACATCCTGTGCAAACTTATAGGGGCTTGCCGTTGACACTATTAATAATGGTGCTGTACTGCCGGTATTGTTTCGGTATGTCTGTGCGCATGCATATGCAACGGCAGTATGCGGATCAATCAGATGTCCGGTTTTCTCAAGTGCCTCACGAATTGCAGCGTAGCACGCTTCTTCATTGGCGCAAACGCCATAAAAATCCGTTAATAATGCAGTATGGAGCGCGGTGGTAATTTCATAGCAACCGCTTTGCTGCAAAAGATGCATACAATTTGCCGTGTATTGTGCGTCTGTGTACAGATACAAAAGCCGCTCAAGATTACTGGAAATCAATATATCCATGGAAGGGGAAGAGGTAGTATAAAAAGGACGATTTCGATCATATTTTCCATCTTCAAAAAACGCAGTGAGAACGTTATTACGGTTTGATGCACAAATCAATCGTCCGAGTGGCACCCCCATACGTTTTGCAAAAAATGCAGCAAGGATATTGCCAAAGTTACCGGTAGGCACACAAACGTCCAGTAAATCACCCATTGAGAGCTTTCCTGCATTGCAAAGGTCACAATATGCACTGACATAATAGGCGATTTGAGGAGCAAGACGCCCCCAGTTAATCGAATTTGCACTCGAAAAAAATACATGTGCACGATCAAGATCTTCCGCTAAGGCACGGTCAGAAAAAAGGCGCTTAACACCATTTTGTGCATCGTCAAAATTTCCGTTAATAGCTGCAACACAGACATTGTTCCCCTGTTGCGTTTGCATTTGTAGTTTTTGAATTGCACTTACACCGTGTTCCGGATAAAAAACTAAAATCTTGGTCCCTGGCAAATTTTTGAAACCCTCTAAAGCAGCTTTTCCCGTATCGCCGGAAGTAGCAACAAGGATGTAGGCGCATCGTGTCTCACCTGTTTTTTTCAGAGAAGCACAAAGTAAGCGCGGCATGAGTTGTAATGCCATATCCTTAAAAGCGCAGGTGGGTCCGTGCCAAAGCTCCAGCATATAGTTTTTTTCATCCAATATACTAACCGGGGCAGCACCATTCGGAAAAGATTCGGCGCAATAAGCTTGTTTACAAAGATTTTGCAACTCTTCTAAAGAAAAATCTGTAAGATATAGAGAAAGAATTTCAGCGGCCCGACGATCATATGACGCGCTGCACAGAGATTTCAATTCGTTTTGCGTGATTTGCGGGATGCTTGCGGGCACAAACAAGCCACCATCTGGTGCAAGCCCGCTGCAAATTGCCTGTGCGGCAGTATACTGGGAAGGGAACGATGCGGTATCTCTTGTGCTGATATAATACATGTGAATTCCTCCGTTGCGTGTGTACTATGTGGTATCATTATTACGACAATTCAAAGGCGCCGCGCATATGCTCAATATGAAGCACTTGAAATCGTTCGCGCTGCTTCCCGAGAAAGCCGGTATGTTTGTTAACGGTTGCATACACTGCAAGCACGTCGAAACGTATTTCGGAATATACTTCACCTGTTTGCTGAATATATGTTCTTGCGGCTGCGATAATATTGCGCTGCTTGTGAGGTGTAACCGCTGCTGCAGGCGTGGGGAAAAAAGTCGATTGATCCGGATGCAGGGAGCGGGTCTTTACTTCGGCAAATACCAAGGTGCTTTTTTCACGAAAAATAAGATCAATTTCATACTTGCCGAAGAATACGTTCCTTGCAAGAATTTGAAGATGCTGTTTTCGTAGATATGTGCAGGCAGCATCTTCTCCCTGTTTGCCAATTTCAAGATGCGTCATTTTTATTCAAAAAGCTTAAAAAGCTTCGGCGATGCACAGCAGTGGGACCAAGCGTGCGCAGCAACTGCATATGTTCTTTGGTTGCATACCCCTTATGTTTGGCAAACAAATAGTCAGGGTACATTTGATCTAACACCAAACACATCCTATCTCGTGTAACCTTGGCAATTACAGAAGCAGCAGCAATGGATGGGCTGATTCCGTCTCCGCCCACTACAGTCTGATGTGGGATGGCAAAACCACGTGCTATATTTCCGTCGATGAGAGCATAATCCGGAGCATAAGGCATTGCCTGGACTGCGCGCTGCATGGCAAGCATGGTTGCGTTCAAAATATTGAGAGTGTCAATTTCTGCGGGAGTTGCGGTACCGATTGCCCAAATTGCTGTTTGCGTAATGTGTTCATACAAACGCTCTCGTGCTTTCGGTGTCATTTTTTTAGAATCATTTAATCCCGGATATTCGACCGTCCAAGGTAAAATAACCGCAGCTGCGACAACATCGCCCGCCAAAGGGCCCCTACCTGCTTCATCTACACCGCATATTGCATTGTAACCTTTGTCTTTAAGCGCAAGCTCAAGGATCCTTTCTAAAAGAATGGGCTGTTGCTTCATAATATGCGCCGCCTTTCACTCATGAAATTTCTTCCGTATTTTGCGAAACTTCTGCGGTATCCAGCTGTGCTATGGTTGTGGAATGTATATCAAAGGGATGTTCTAATGTAATTCTGCCGATTTTCCCTTGTCGAAACTCGTCAAGCAAAAGATTTGAGCATCGATCTGTATCAATATTACCGCCACGTAGGAGAAGCCCACGGCTTCTGGCAACCTGTTCAAAAAGCACATAGTCTGTACACTGCACAAGTACCTCCGACGGAATTTTATACCGGCACGCAAAAGCTTGCGGATAAAGGCGGCGCAAGATTGCGCACAGTGCGACGGCAAGCCTTTCCGTATCTAAAATATCATCTTTGATCGAACCGCAAATGGCAAGTTTTTCTGCGGTTTTTTGATCATCAAATTTCGGCCATAGTACACCCGGCATGTCCATCAAATCCAAACCGATGCTGGTTGTAACCCATTGCTTTGTCAGCGTAACACCGGGTCTATTCTCTACTTTAGCTTTTTTTTGTGCCGCGATACGGTTGATCAGGCAAGATTTTCCAACATTTGGGATTCCTACTACCATTGCTTTTAAGGTACGTCCATGCATTCCCTTGTCGCGATAGCGCGCAAGCTTATCGACGAGAATATGGTCAATTTCCGGTTTGATTTGACCGATTCCTTCCGAAGTTAAAGAATCTATAAAAAGGCATCGATCCCCATTTTTTTCCAACTCTTTTTTCCATTGGATAGATGCTTTGGGGTCAGCAAGCTTGCTTTTTGAAAAAATATGTAGCACCGGTTTTTCACCGACAATGCTATGCAGTTCGGGATTCGCGGAACTTTGAGGGATTCTGGCATCTCGCAGTTCAATAACAATGTCAACATATTTTAGGTTTTCCGCAATCATACGGCGCGTTTTTGCCATATGACCGGGAAACCATTGAATCAATGGAGATGGCATAGTATGCTCCTTACTAGGTTTTAAGTTTCATGTTGGTTTGCCAGAAAGTATACGCAAAAAAACTTTTCCTAATATTGCGCGTGTGTCAACACATCCAACGGCTGAATATCTGCTGTCCAACGATTCGTTTCTGTTATCCCCAAGCACGAACACGCAGCCTTGCGGGACAGTCAGCGGAAAGGTGACATTGCCACGCGACATTGGAACGCCTTCTGATTTTTTGATATATTCTTCCGAAAGCCTCTCTCCGTTGACATATACTTCCCATGCATCAAAATCAATGTCAACGATATCTCCTTCAGTAGCAATGATCCGTTTGACAACAGGATGGTTTTGCTTTGCAGTCGAAATCTGAAAGACAATCACATCACCAACTTGTGGGGTGTAAGCAAGGCTTTGGATGAGCAAAGTGTCGCCGTTTGACAGTGTGCTCTCCATGGAGATACCGTCTACAACTGCTACCCGCAATAAAAATGAAAAAACTAAAAGAGCAATCGCTATCACCCATACAAACAGCTCAACCCATTCTAATAAGCCCTTTGCCGAGCGGCGACAGTAGGCTTTGGGATTATTTGGGGGAGGATATAATCCGCTTTCCAACAAGTGTAGCGGAAGCTGGGTGTTTTCTGTGTGTTTGTCTTTCAAAGCAACCTCCGTCCCATCGTTTAGTGTTCAACTGAGCCGAACAGCGAAAACGGATAAACACAGAAAAGAACTTTTCCGAGCAAATAACGTTCATCCAATGGGCCAAATCGAATGTCACGGCTGTCTGTGGAATGGTTGCGATTGTCCCCCATGACGAAAACTCTACCTTCTTCCACAGTGTAGGGAAAAGAGAGATAAGAACCGTCCATCGGAATGGATGGATCCGACGGACGATTTACATATGGCTCGTCCAGCGCAACGCCGTCAACTGTTACAGTCCAGGTGTCAAAATCTATGTCTACCACTTGTCCTTCCGTCGCAATCACACGCTTAATGATCAGGTTGGAATACTCGGAAGTCATTGGCTGAATCACAATGATGTCTCCTGTTTTTGGTTTATAAAAAAGATTCGTAATGACAAGAACCTGTCCATCTTGCAGTGTTTGTTCCATAGAACCGCCAACAACAACAGTCAAACGAAATACAAATGAAAGCAAAAGAATTACAACAGCAACGGCAATTGCAAACATCTCCACATAGTCAAACACACTGCGTACGCGACGATTGATTTCTTGGCTCGGTTGCGGCGCAGCAGATGCCGTCGTTTGATTTGGATATTGTTCAGACATGCAATCAACGCTTCCTTTCAGTTTGGGAGTATAAAATAAATATTACTGTAGCTCCGGATCTTTACCGATTAAATAAGCAAGAAGCTTGTCTCCCTGCGGTACATAGAAGGGAAGCCGTGCACAGGAAGCTTCGGAAAAGACAGGCACGCCTGTATGCGTCAGCTCACTATCATAGATGAAAAATGGAACTGCCTCATGGGTGTGTGTGCGTTTGCACAAAGGCGTCGGATGATCCGGCAAAACCATAATTCGGAACGGTTCGTTACTATTTTGTAGATAGGAGAGGCAAGGGGAGAGAATTTTTGTATCAATCAATTCAATGGATTTAACTTTGTTTTCGATTTCTCCGCGGTGTCCGCATTCATCGGGGGCTTCCACATGCACATATACAAACTCATAACCGTCATCAAATGCCTGCATAGCTGCCTGTGCTTTTCCGTCAAAGTTTGTGTGAATGTTGCCGGTAGCACCGGGAACATCAATGGAATCCATGCCAGCACACAAACCGATGCCTTTGATGAGATCTACAGCACTGATTACGCAGGCACGCAATCCCCATTTTTTGCGAAAAGACGGTAAAGACGGCTTTGCGCCTGGACTCCATAGCCAGATGGAGTTTGCAGGACGAAGTCCGCGAGATCGACGAGCTTGATTGACCGGATGATTCTCTAAAATTTCATAGCTTTGTTCCATCAAAGAGAGATATTTCTCGCCTTGTGCTCCCTGCGGTAAATAAGCGCCGATTTGCTGGCCGATAATATCATGCGGACGAGCAAACGGATAAGACTCATATAAGCCGCGCCAAAGCAAACAGTGCCTGTAGGATATACCTGTGAAAAAGCGTTTATCTGCATCTCCTAAAGAAGCATCGACGGCCTGTATTAACTGTGCTGCTTCTTCTGTGGAGATTTCATCTGCACTGTGGTCAAGCATATGCCTTTGTGCGTATGTGTTCTCTTCCTCGCTCAAAGTAACAACATTGCAACGAATAGCCATATCATCATCTGCCATGGAAAGCCCCATACTAACGGCCTCAAGAGGGGAACGCCCTTTAGAATACACAGTAGGATCGTAAGAAAGAATAGCAAGATTTGCAGTATCACTTTCCGGTACCATCTCTGCCGGAACATTCATCGCGCTTCCGCAAAGAGATTGCTTTGCAAGGCTGTTCATAACCGGTTTGTTAGCAGCCTCCATAGGGGTTTTACCGCCAAGAGAGGGGCAGGCATAATCTGCCATTCCATCAGGAATAAGAACAAGATATCGCATACTGAAATCTCCATTTCTTTGGACTATACTATTGTTACATGGCAGGCAAGCAGTTAAAAATTTCTGCCTGCCGTCACCAGAAACGATATTGCGTTTAGTTTAGCATGTAACATATACAGAATGTCGAGCAAATTCTATATGAAATATAGTTTATTATAGCACACCCAAAGAAACATGTCTATAAAAAAAGTTGAATTTTCAACAGCAAAACACTATTTTTACAAATTGTTTATGATGTCTGATGATTTGCTTGTAAAAACGGCGGGGAGAAAAGTTTTCTTTATAAAAGTATCGCAAAATGCATTCAGTGCGTCAAAATGGATATACGGATGATAAAGGGCTTCTACCCTGTCATGGACAGTGCCGGCGCATAAAAAGGATGCTGTAGCCAAATCAAGCAGATTTTTTTCTTCTTTTAGCAAAGGCACGAGAGCATTGCGCAAACTTTTTTTGCTCATATTCGGCAGTAAAAAACGTGAGACATCACAACTATGATTTTCACCGTTTTTAGGACAGGCAGCATAGCATGCATTGCCGCAAAGCAAAGCAGAAAAACACTGCCGGAAGGGCACTGCGTGCACCTTGGCGTG
Source organism: Eubacteriales bacterium (assembly GCA_034086705.1). Taxonomy (GTDB): domain Bacteria; phylum Bacillota; class Clostridia; order Oscillospirales; family CAG-272; genus UMGS1225. The sequence goes on from JAXDZV010000074.1 coordinate 20,833, forward strand.
AAAAATGTGCCGGCGATTGAGCTCATTAGAAAGGTGTTCCATAAAAAGCATTTCTAAGCCAAGATGGCTTTCAACCGTAAAATGCTGTGGTGCTTGCGGCAACGGAAGCGAGTGCATGCCAAAGCAGCTAATCGCATCAAAAAAGAATGCATCTTGTTTTCCGCAAATAGGAGGCGCTTTATCTAAAAGCGTACAAATGCATTTTTGTGCTTTTTGCGTGTCAAAGGCTGCACGAAGTATGTTCATTCGTACAGCATATAACGGTGCGCAGGCATTTAAGAAATGATATGCAGTTGTAAAAGCAGCCGATTTTTCCTCCAATAAGCCAACAAGCTTTTCTTTTTCTTTTTCCAGAGCATCGCAATCAATAAAATTAAAAAAGTTGATAACTCTCTCAACTGTGCCGGGATATGTCGGGTCTGTTGTATGAGGGGCTGTTCCATCCAGCATGGCCACGCCCGCTTGCGGGACAATAATGCCATCCAGAGAAGAGGGATCCGCAGAACAATAAATCCGCTGTACATAAACACCTTTGCTTTCGCAGGCGCATGCACAGCGGTTAAAAAAAGTTGATTTGCCGCTGCCAGGTGTGCCTTTAACAATCCATATTTTGTGTAGCTGTTTACTGCTGAAAACAGACGCAAAGAGAGAAACAAACCCGTCAGTGGTATTTGCTGCTGCAAAAAAAGCGGCAGGATAAACACATGGATTCATATGCTAATACGGCAACAGTAATATGGGAGTGGTTGCCGTCTCCTTATACTGAAAGAATATGCTCCATGTGCGAAAAAGGTGCGTATTAAGGGGTCCAATCATACAAATCAAAAAAAACATGTGAATCGCTCAATGTTAATACTCCAAAACTCGGATTAAATCTGTCGCCAATACTACCTGGATTTCCGACTATTAGCTGTCTTTGCTCGGAAAAGGAGAATCGTTTAGAGCATGGCTGATGTGTATGCCCGTAGAGTACAATATCTGCACGCAGTGCAGAAGCGTGTTCCAGCAAGGATGATTCACCATGCTTTACGGAGTAAAGGTGGCCATGTGTGAGTAAAATATGTTTTTGACAAAAGGTTAAAGATTGTTCCTCCTGCGCACCTGTAAGTTTACAGACATATGAACTATCGCAATTGCCATGGATCAGAAAATAAGAAAAGGACGGATATTCCGTATATACGGCAAGCATATCAGAAAGCCCGTCTCCTAAGAAAAATATACCGTCAGCAAAACCTTCATTGCGTTTCAGCAAGGAAGCTATACGCTCTTTGGCACCATGAGAATCTGAGCAAACGAGAAAGCGCATTGCATGATTTGTCAACTTTTTAGCACCTCACAGCATATGATAGAAAGAAACAAGTGCCGTATTGCAGCACTGAAATCTTCGGAAAGGATTGCCTCGTGAAAGACGAGGCTCGGGGAGATTACATGGAAATCAATCAAAAAGATCTAGAGCATTTGCGGGGTATGAACGACGCGGCGTTGTCTGTCGCTGCAGAATCGGTTGCACAGGCTTTAGGCCTTGGTGAAACACAAACGCGTCGTTTGGTACAAAATCCAGAAAAAGTACGCAACCTCTTAGGCGAGATTACGGCACAAGATCTTACAAAAATGTTGCAGCAGTTGCCATCGGAACAGCTTGAGGCTCTCGTTCAAGCATTGCGGAACACACAGCAATGAGTGCAGAAAACGCCGAACTGACTGAACAACTGCAGGCTGTTTTATCAAACCCCAATGCGCTTGCTAAGCTTGCAGAAGTAGCAAAAAATCTGGCACAACCTACTATAGCGCCTGTGTCACAGAATACAGAAAAAGTACCGACATCGCCGGTACCTGTTGGCGCAAACGTGCGGCACGGCCTATCTGAAAAGGCAAATCACAATCCCAGCATTGCATTGTTGCAGGCGCTACGCCCGTATCTTTCACCACATCGACGAGAACTGCTGGACCGTATGATCAAAATGTCGGGTTTTATGGAACTCGCGACACAGCTCAAGCGACTGCGATGAGGCAGAAACTGTCATCAGGAGAGATTGGAGGGGATCTGCATGTATGCACGAGGATATGCACAAGAGGAGGGAACATCTATGCAACCAGACGGAACGCATGTGCCGCCCGATTACGCCGGAGAAGCTCTGCGCCGCGAACAAGTTTCTACCACGCAGAGCTCATGTGAGGAATCATGCGAAAAAGAGCCGAAGGAACCACACGTAGAAACTCTCGGCCGTTCTTGTACAAAGGAAGGGGATGGCAGCATTTTTCGCGGATTATTTGACGGTGGTTCCAATAATATCATTATGCTGCTTTTAATGTTGCAAATGATGCAGCGGCCGCAAGGACCGCAGAAGCCGCATTTGGGCGGCAACTGCCAAGACAATGATACACTGCTACTGTTGCTGCTTGTTTTACTGCTTGGGGGCGGATGAAGAAGCAGTATCCGTATTTTCTCCCACTTGCGCAGTATCATTGCCGGATGCATCCGATACGGCTGTTTGCTGCGATGGTATATGATGCATTTTATCTGCGGTTGCTCTGGCGTGTCGTCTAAAATGCCGAAGGTTCAGCAAGCCTGTTAAAACAGCTGCGGCGAGCACGAAGAGAAACATCAAAAATTTGTTCTCACTTAGCAAAATTCCAAGAAGCCCGAGAATAGAGCAAATGGCATATAAAATCAATACACTCTGCCGCTGATTAAAACCGGAATCTATTAGCCGATGGTGTAGGTGCCGCCGGTCTGCCTCAAATGGGCTATGGCCCGATGCGATGCGCCGCAAAAACGCAAAGGATGTATCGAAGATCGGCAGGCCGAAAATTATAATCGGAATGAGGAAAGACAAGAATGCAGAGGTTTTAAACGCCCCCATGATCGAAAGTACCGAGAGCGTATACCCCAAAAACATAGCACCTGTATCGCCCATAAAAATTTTTGCGGGATTTGAATTGTATGGAAGAAATCCCAAACAGGCGCCGCATAATGCAGCGGTGAGTAATGCTGCACGCGCATCTGCGTGTAAAATAGCAACAACGAGAAGCGAAACAGAACTGATAGCAGAAACACCGCAAGCTAAACCATCCAATCCGTCTATCAGGTTGACGGCATTGGTCAGGGCAACGATCCACAAAATTGTCAAAGGATAACTACCCCAGCCAAATGAAAGCTCTAAGCCACCGACATTGATATAATCAATCACCAGGTTCTGGCTGACAGCAATACCAGCCGCAATTAACTGGCCGGCAAGCTTTATCCAGGGATTCAGGGAGACCATATCGTCGATGATTCCGATTGCGATGATAAAAAGCCCGCCAAACCAAATTGTAATTGCTTGCGCATCCAGGCCGAAGAAAAGCGAATAAAAAATTGCGCCGGAGACGGTGAAGCCAAAAAAGATCGCTAATCCTCCAATTAAAGGAATCGGTTTTTTATGCATTCGCCGAGCATCTTTTGGAACATCTATGGCACCGATTTTAACAGCGAGAGCACGTACGGGCGGTGTTGCACACAGTGCTCCCAAAAAGGCAACAAGCAGGGCGCAAAGCACACGAAGATATATATTATCCATAGCAATATTCACCTTTAAAATTGAACAAATCCGACTTTTTTGCGAACTTTTCGCATGGTCCGCTCTGCAAGAGCCTCAGCACGTTGTTGCCCTGCACGGGCAACCTGCTCTAAGTATGTTTTATCCTGCATCAATTTATAATAGGTTTGCTGCAGAGGCTGCAAACCGTCTATACAGGCCTGTCCGACTGCCTCTTTAAATGTTCCGTAGCCACAGCCGGAAAACTCCGCTTCAATTTGCTCCATGGTTTTTCCCGTAAAGCACGCATAAATTGTCATCAAATTGTTGATCCCGCTTTTTCCCGGTGCATAGCAGATATGGTTATCACTATCGGTGACGGCACGCTTACACTTGCGCATAATACTATCCGGCGTGTCCAATATAGTTAAATAAGCATTTGGATTTTCATCAGATTTGCTCATTTTTTTATCTGGTTGTGCCAAAGACATAATTTTAGCGCCATTTTTTTGTATGAACGGTTCCGGGATTACAAATACATCTCCATAGACGGCATTAAAGCGTATTGCAATATCACGCGCAAGCTCAACATGCTGCTTTTGATCTTGTCCGACAGGCACCAGATTGGAACCATACAAAAGAATATCGGCAGCCATCAAAACCGGGTAGGTAAACAGGCCGGCGTTGATATTATCAGCATGTTTTTGACTTTTATCTTTAAACTGTGTCATTCGCGACAATTCGCCAAACATGGTATAACAGCTTAAAACCCATGCAAGCTCTGTATGCGCGGGTACATGGCTTTGCACAAAAAGCGTGCATTTGGAGGGGTCTAACCCGGCCGCGAGATAGATGGCAAGCGTTTCCAATGTTCGCTTTCGAAGTTGTGCAGGGTCCTGCCGGATCGTAATTGCATGTAAGTCTACTACGCAATAGATACAATCATGTGTGTGTTGCAATGCAACCCAATTTTTAATGGCACCGAGATAATTGCCGATGGTCAGATTACCGCTGGGCTGGACGCCGGAAAAGATTCTGTCCGGTTGCACGGGTGATTCTCCCATCGGCATAGTTATTTGATTCATGTAAATCCCGTATCCTTTCTTAAAATACCAAAGGGTGCACTGCATACACGATTCGCATGTTACACCCGGTGACATTGTAGCATAAATACAGATCAAATTCAATCCTTTTCAAAAAAATATACTTTTATTTGCAAAAGGAATTGAAAAATCGGTGCAAATATGGTATGATAACAGTGAATTTTCGAGAGGTATAATATGTCGGAAAAGTATTCAATTGACCTTGGAAGCATTGTGGACGAGCTTTCTATGAAGGTCATCTATATGCCGTCAGACGGCAAAAAGCGTCCCGTATACCGGGCCGAGGTCAATCGTCCTGGTTTACCTCTACATGGCTACTATGATCATTTTGAGCCGGGCCGTATTCAGATATTCGGCAAACTTGAGCATGGGTATCTATGCCAAATGGACGACAAAAAACGGGATGCCAGCTTACACGTCTTTTTTTCCAAAGATCCGGTTGCGGTTGTTGTTACATCCTCTTTGTTTGTCTTTGATGAAATGATTCGATATGCACAGGAATATCAGGTTCCAATCCTTAGCACAGAAAAACTTACCTCTGAGTTTATGGCTGCACTGATTGCCTTTCTCAATGTTAGTTTAGCACCCCGCATCACACGCCATGGGGTATTTGTCGAGGTATACGGCGAAGGAATTTTGATTGTTGGAGATTCCGGTGTTGGAAAAAGCGAAGCTGCAATTGAGCTTGTTAAGCGCGGCCACCGGCTGATTGCAGACGATGCCGTGCAAATCAAAAAAGTATCCGACAGAACATTGGTCGGTTCGGCACCGGATATTATCCGTAATTACGTAGAACTTCGCGGAATCGGTATTATCGACGTTAGCCGTTTGTTTGGTATGGGGGCAGTTAAAGCTACTGAAAAAATTGATCTTGTCATCAACTTGGAGCCCTGGGTTAACGGTAAAATGTATGATCGGCTCGGGTTGGATCAGGAATATACAGACATTATGGGCATTCGTGTTCCGATTACGACTATACCGGTTAAACCGGGGCGTAATCTTGCTATTATATTGGAAATTGCTGCGATGAACAATCGTCAAAAACGCATGGGGTACAATACTGCGCAGGAGTTTAATCAGCGGTTAATGGACCAAATGCAAAATGAGCAAGAAAAAGCATCCGTAGCCAAATCGGAAAACGGACTTTGAAATAATATATTTTTACTGAGATGCCAGCACACAGGAAGGAGAAATTATGTACTACATTGGGGTAGATCTGGGAGGAACAAATATTGCAGCGGGATTGGTAAACGATCGCGCTGAATTGATAGCGAAGGCATCGGTGCCAACCGGGGCAGACCGTGCACCTGAGAAAATTATACGCGATATGGGCTCTTTGTGTCTTTCACTCATAAAAAAGCAGAATCTGCAATGTGCGGATATTGCTTATCTCGGAATTGCTACGCCGGGCATTGCCGATTGTGATAGCGGATACGTAGAATATGCAAATAATCTCCCGTTCCGCCATTTTCCAATTGCACAGGAATTGCAAAGAATTCTACCGATTCCACGCGTCTATATTGAAAATGATGCAAATGCTGCTGCAAAAGGAGAAGCCGTTGCGGGCAGCGCAAAGGGATACGCTAATTCTGTTATGATTACATTGGGAACCGGAGTTGGCGGTGGCATTATCATCGATCATAAGGTGTATTCCGGGTTTAATCATGCAGGGGCAGAACTGGGACATATGGTGATTGAGCATGGAGGCGTATTATGTTCTTGTGGCCGGCGCGGCTGTTGGGAAGCCTATTCTTCTGCAACAGCTCTGATTCGTATGACCAAAGAGAAACTTGCCGCAGTCGGTCGTTCCAGTCTCATGTATGAAATGACCGAAGGAGATCCGTCAAAAGTAAGCGGTAAAACGGCTTTTGCGGCAGCACGAGAAGGAGATGCAGCCGGACAAGCGGTGGTGGATTTGTATATATCTTATTTAGCAACCGGTATTTCCAATATTATCAATATTTTTCAGCCGCAGATTCTATCGATTGGAGGAGGAATTTCTAATGAACGAGATAATCTTTTGATTCCTTTACGCGCTTTGGTCGATAGAGAACAGTATACAAGAGATTTAGAAAATCGTACGGATTTGCGAATCGCCGCACTGCGCAATGACGCTGGAATTATCGGTGCTGCGGTTCTGGGAATGTAAACAACACATTGGAGAAAACGAAAGATAAGGCGTCGCCGAAATTATACGTTCGGCGGCGCCTTATATGTTCTAATGCTTATGTTTGTTTGCATGCATAGATGCTACAGTTTGGTTTGGTGTACGTGCATTGGTTGCTCCGGATGGCTGAATATCGCCTGCTTTTTTTAGGGACATTTTTGTAAGCATCGGTCCGACTAATTCATAAATCAAAACAGAGAACAAAACAATATTTCGAATCAATTGCGCCTCACTTCCACCAAGCTCCTGTGCTGTCAATGTCATGCCAAGTGCAACACCTGCCTGCGGAAGCAGGGTAATACCAAGATGCTTTTGAATGGTTTTGCTACAGCCGCTGGCTTTTGCACTGCCCCATGCGCCGATATATTTACCGGCCGAGCGTGCAAGGATATACAGCACACCAATTAATACAACCGTGCCATCTGCCAAAACAGAAAGATCTAATTCCGCACCGCTGATTACGAAAAACAAAACAAAAAGCGGACCTGTCCACCGATCACAGCGCTCCATCAATTCCTCTGAAAAACCACACAAGTTACAGAATACAGTACCGAGCATCATACAGGTCAGCAAGGCGGAAAACCCGATGCGAATGGAACCGATTTCTATTTGCAGCATGGAAAGACCGACGGTAAGTATAACAAAAGCAATCGATAAAGACAGGCGTTTGCTGCGCGATTTGAAAAAGCGTTCTGTAAACGTTAACAAATACCCGCTCAACGCTCCCAAAGCCAATGAAGCAAAAATTTCTATGAGTGGATTGACAAGAATGGAAACCAAATCAATACTACCGTTTGCAAGAGCTTTTGCAATTCCAAAAGAGACAGCAAACACAATCAGACCGACCGCATCATCCAACGCCACTATCGGCAAAAGCAAATCGGTCAACGGGCCTTTTGCTTTGTATTGGCGTACCACCATTAGAGTTGCCGCGGGAGCTGTCGCAGCAGCAATTGCACCGAGCGTGATGGCTGCAGGCAAGGTAATTTTATCGGAGAAGAGAAAGCATGCACCGATTAAAACAATGTCGACTAAAAAGGTTGCGGTCAGTGCTTGCACGATACCGATGATAACAGCTTGTCTTCCTGTCTTTTGCAGCGAAGAGAGGCGAAATTCGTTCCCAATCGCAAATGCTATGAATCCAAGTGCCACCTTAGAAAACAAGTCTAAAGACTGCACTTGATTCAAGCTTTGAAAGCCGATTCCACTGATACCGATGCGCCCAAGACAAAATGGCCCAATCAAAATCCCGGTGATCAGATATGCGGTAACAGCAGGAAGTTTGCAGAGTTTCGCAAGACGAGACATGAAAAGGCCGAGCAGAACTGCAGTGGAGACAAGCAGCAAGTTTATCATAAAAGGTTACCTGATTTCTTATGAATTTCGTTCTGTAAGCTTAGGTATTTTGGAGAGTGGAATACTAAGCAACACGGTAATAATCATTTCCGGAATCATATAGGTTCCGTTATAGATTACTGAGTAGAGCAAAGACAGCAAGTTCCCATGAAAATGCGACAACATATATGTACCGAAAGCACCCAACGTTTCCTGAGTAAAGAACCATTCTGCCCATGCCCCGAAAAAGAGATATCCGGATAAAATATGGGAAAGATACCGTAACCCAAGCCCTACCAACGTTCCTAAAATCAGCGCGGCGGTAGGTTTACATTTGTTACGAAACACACCTGCAAATCCGATTACAGTATAAGCAATTAAATAATCCAGCAAGATGATACAAATTGCGTAAAGTAACGGCTGTTTTTCATCACCCGGCAAAAACATGGCAGATACCGTGTGATAGCCGAGTAATAAATTTGCTACACCGAACACAAATCCGCCAAGCAACCCAGCCTTAACACCGCGATGCCATGCAAGATATACAATCGGAAGCATAGATGCAATGGTTATTCCCCCACCGAATGGAAGGGAAAACGGCTGAAATAGAGACAAAACGATCGCCATAGCAACCAGAATGGCGCTTTCCGTGAGAACACGGATGCTTTTAGTAGAATTCTTCATAGGTCTTTCACTCCTTTTCTTTTAAAAACCGCACAGGATGATACCCGTGCGGTTCTCTTTTTGAAAGAAGTTCTCCCTACGCTGGTATTACCCAAGATCAGGTTAAAGGGTTTGAGGCAACGCCTCATCTCAGCCACTTGGCACCCCCGACATCCATATGCGATTTTCGGAGCGATTATAGCATACTATGTTCGTTGTGTCAAGACTTTCCTGTAAATCTCTCCGATTTGACACAGCTTTAAAAACATGTTACAATGAATGTGTACTGTTTTCGATATAAAGAGTGAATCACTATATGAAAAAACAAAAACTTTTGATCGTTGGTATTACGATGAATGCCGCAGGTAGTGAAAAGTCATTTTTATCCTTCGCAAATTGCTTGGATTTTGAACGGTTTGAAGTTACTTTATTGCTTGCGAAGGCAGAAGGTGCTTTTTTATCGCTGGTTCCTGCGCAAATACAGATCGTTGAGATGGGTGAGTACGCCGCCATGTTTACAATGGATGGACAAAATGCTGTGCATACCATTCTAAACTGTTTTGTAAAAAAGAATCCGTTCATATTGTTTGAGATTCTTCCTTATTTTTTAAAATCGAAACTTTGCCCACGTACGGCTCACGATACGGCAACAAGACTCTGGTGCCGTCTGATGCAACATATGCCCGCATTTCACGGAACATATGATGCGGCGCTTGCCTATTGGGGGGACAAAACGATGTTTTATATGTGCGATAAAGTACACGCAAAAAGAAAAATCGCATGGCTCCACTTTGACTATGCACATCCACAGCGAGATGATAAAACCTATTTACATTATTTTAATGCCTGTGATACGCTTGTTACAGTTTCTGCGCCGATCCAAACTGCATTGTGTGATCGGTTTCCAGCCTTACGGGGCAAATGTGTTATGATGGAAAATATTATAAATGCGTCTTCCATTCTTCGTATGGCAGAGCAAGGGGAGGGGTATCCGGACACTGATTTTTGCGGACAACGTATTTTGACAATCGGAAGAATTGCCGAACAAAAAGGCTATGACCTTGCCGTAGAAGCACTTTCGCTGCTATTACGTGAAGGTAGGCAGGTGCGATGGTATATTCTCGGCGGGACCGGAACGCAGGAAGCAAAAGTCCAACTGCTCAAGCAGATTGACCGACTCCACCTGCAAGACGCCGTTGTATTCTTACCGTGTACGCAAAATCCTTATCGTTATCTCAAAGAATGCGATATTTATGTACAACCCTCCAGGCATGAGGGAAAACCGATTGCCGTCGAGGAGGCAAAAATTCTTGAAAAACCAATCCTTGTGACAAACTATCTTTCTGCAAACGACCAATTACGCGGGGGTACACTTGGAAAAATATGTGATATTTCCGTGCAGGGCATTTACCAGGGTATCAAATTGCTTTTAGATCATCCCGAGCAACGCGCCGCATATTGTGCAGCACTGCATAAGGAACCAAAAGGAAACGCTGATGAAATGAATGTATTTTATCGAATGTTGCAAACCACTCCGCAACCGGGGATAGAAGAAAGCGCCGGATAGTTTCATGATCGGTTCTTGACAAAAATGTACGGTCATGGTATGATATCCACAGACTGGGGTAGGCAATCGCGTAGTACCAGGCCGTAAGGTAGTACTATGAGGAAAGTCCGGGCTTCTCAGGGAAAGGATAACGGATAACGTCCGCCGAAGGTGACTTCCGGGAAAGTGCAACAGAAATAAACCGCCTGTATACAACAGGTAAGGATGGAAAGGCGAGGTAAGAGCTCACCGGCATGCTGGTAACAGCATTGCAACTGTAAACCCTATCCGAAGCAACACCCACATGGCGCGCACTCCCTGTTCGTGTTTTTACACGACGCGCGTGGGTGGCATCGCGTGAAAACGCGGAAGAGGTACGGTAACGTGCCCCGCAGATAGATGATTGCCCAAGACAGAACCCGGCTTACAGCCCCGGTCCTACTTAAAAAATCAGGGAGCTCCGCAAAGGCTGCTCCCTTTTCCTGTGGAGATATGGGATGCAGATACAGAACATATTTTTTGTGCTTTTTACGGTGCTTTCCTGTGTTTTTATATGCATACACCCGGATAGACTATTTGCAGCCTTTCGAAAAAAACCTTCTCGTCATCTGCTTTGGCATCTCCCTGTTTTTTTGCTGATTTGCTTTGTCCTTAGCTGGTTATTGCAAAATTCCTCCGCACTGCCTGTTACGCCGTTTACAATTTTTCGCGTTATTATTTTCACACCGATCTGTGAAGAAATGATTTTCCGCGGCGGCCTTCAGCTTTGCATTCCATTTTTTTGCCGTGACGGCATGGTAGATCGGTGCAGCCGCATTTTATGCAGTGCAATTGCTTTTGCTCTTATTCATACTTTTTGGAAGCAAATGCTTTTTTCTTTTACGGCTGGAGTGCTGCTTGGCATTGCTGTCGAGCGTGAAAAATCAATTTGGAGTTGTATTTGTATGCACGCTGCCGCAAATGCAGCGGCCGTCATTGGTGTTGCAGGTGTGTTTCGATAATGGAGAAAGAGATGCAGAGAAGTCAACAAGATGCGGTGTATATGAAAATGGCGCTATCCGAAGCTGCCAAAGCATTACAAAACGGAGAAGTTCCTATTGGCTGTGTGATTGTTTGGGAAGATGGAAGAATCATCGGTAGCGGTTACAATACTCGTGAAACAGAAAAAAACGCGTTAGGGCACGCTGAATGTAACGCAATTACACAGGCCTGCGAAACCATGCATGGTTGGCGCTTGCACCGCGCGACACTCTATGTAACAGTTGAACCGTGCCCCATGTGCGCAGGGGCAATTATGAACGCACGCATTCCAAGAGTTGTATATGGATGCAATGATCCAAAAGCAGGTGTTTACGGCAGTGTGTTTGATTTAAATGCATATGCTGTCAACCATAAGCCGTGTGTAGTTAGCGGTGTGCTAGCTGAAGAAGCCTCTGTACTGCTGCGGGAATTTTTCGCCAAACTGCGCGAACGGAATTTAAGAAAAGATAAATCGCAACCACCTGTCAAATAGGGGGTGCACAAGAGCATAATCCCCGAATCCATAATGACGGCCCGCGTGTAAATGCGTGGGATTTCTCTTATCCATTTAGGCATAACAAGAAGAACGGGCAACCGATTTTATCGGTTGCCCGTTCTTAAACAAAAGTAACATTATCAAATTACTCTTCTGCTTGTGCGCGACTTTCCTCGATGATTTTCTGCGCAATTTCGGCAGGAACCTCCTCATAATGATCAAAGTAAAGAGTAAAGCGTCCACGCCCTTGTGTAAGTGCACGAAGCGTAACGGTATAGTCAGACATCTCGGCAAGCGGTACTTCCGCTTCCACCATCTGTTCTCCTTTTTTTTCAGTCGGCGTCATCCCGAGAACTCTACCGCGTGATTTGCTAATACCACCCATGATATCACCGAGCTGTGCATCGGGTACCCACACACAAAGCTTTCCATATGGCTCCAAAATGACAGGGTTTGCTTTTGGCAAACCTTCTTTATAGGCAAGCCGCGCTGCCAGCTTAAATGAGATTTCATTGGAATCGACCGGGTGATAAGAACCGTCAAACAAATCTGCTTTTAAATGAACAACCGGATATCCGGCCAATACACCTTTCTGCATAGCTTCCAGTAATCCTTTTTCAACAGCCGGATAATATCCTTTGGGAACGGTTCCGCCGACGACACTTTGTGTAAAAGTAAGCCCTTCTTCTTCACCGGGAGAAAATGTAATTTTGACATGGCCATACTGTCCACTTCCGCCGGATTGCTTTTTATGCTTTCCTTCCACAGAAACTGTTTTCTTGATGGTTTCGCGATAAGCAATTTTCGGCTGATGCAGCGCAACAGAGGTACCGAATCTGTTCTTTAATTTAGAAACAACAACATCTAAATGGATATCTCCTTGTCCTGCAATGAGCATCTGCTTTGTTTCCGGGTTGTTTTCATATCGCAGGGTCATGTCCTCTTCCAGTAAGCGATTGATACCGGTGGATATTTTGTCTTCATCGCCTTTGGAAAGCGGCTCTATGCTCATTTGCATAAATGATTCGGGGTACTTAATTTTCTTATACGGCAATGCGCTTTCCGCTGCTGAAAGAGTATCGTTTGTATTGGTATTCGCTAATTTTGCTGTCATACCGAGGTCACCGCAAGGCAGAGAATCGACCTCTATTTGTTTTTTTCCACGCATACAATAAATACGTGCTATTTTTTCTGTTTGCCCCGTTGAAAGATTTTTGAGAAGCGCATCTTTTTGCAAAGTGCCGGACATGACTTTGAAAAAAGACATTTTTCCGACAAACGGATCAGAGACGGTTTTATATACAAAAATTGATGGTTCACCGTCCTCCTGCATTGCAATCGATTTTTTCGCGTCGCCGTCCATAACGGTTTCTGCCGCACGGTGGACAGGAGAAGGGAAGGAGTCAACAATAATATCCAGCGCTGCAGAAACACCCCAAAGCTTTGAAGCAGAACCGCACAAAACAGGAATGATACTATGCGAAAGAATGCCGTCATGCAATGCACGATCAATCTCTTCCTTTGTCATTTCTTCTTCTGCAAAGAATTTCTCCATCAAAGTCTCATCGGTTTCCGCAATCGATTCCAAAAACATATTGCGGTATTCTTCCGCTTTTTCCCGGAAAGATTCCGGTATCTCACCCGGAACTTCTTTGTCTGCTTGAAAAATTCTTGCTTCCATGTTAGTTAAATTTAAAAGGCCGACAATTTTATTATCTTCCAGCATTGGAATCAGCACCGGACATACGCTAATACCGAATTGTTCACGCATCGAGTGGAAAACACGGCTAAAACGCGCTTCAGGATCGTCACATTTGTTGATGAAAAATGCACGCGGCAGTTCAGCATGAGATGCATAGTCCCACGCAAGTTCCGTACCGACTTCAATACCAGCTTTGGCATCGACAACGATAATCGCACTGCCCGCTACGCGTAGCGCTTGTTTGACCTCTCCAACAAAATCGAGGTATCCGGGTGTGTCGATCATATTGATTTTTGTCTTTTTCCACTCAATCAGGGCAAGGGAGGATGAGATTGAAAAACCTCTCTTCAATTCTTCGTCATCATAATCACATACTGTATTTTTGTCGCTGATCTTTCCCAGCCTGTCAGTCGCTTTCGAGAGGAACAGCATAGATTCTGCAAGGGAAGTTTTGCCGTCGGAACTATGACCGATCAGACAGACATTGCGGATATCAGCGGATTTGTAGTTTTGCATTTTGAAAATTCTCCTTTGTAGATAGGATCGGTTGTGCAAAATGATGAACCGTTTCTATTATTATATTTGATTTTTGTGCAGATTTCAAGACAGTGCTGGAAAGTTTTAGACGAAGCATCGGAGAATTTCGCAAAAAGAATTTGTGCTATCTGCACAAATACACATAAAAAAAGAACCGCCTCTTTACGGCGGTTCCTTAAAATATTTTGCATAAAAACGTACTCTACAATCTTGAACGTACTACTCGTTTCGTGAAACGAAATAAACTTTTTTCAGTGGATGATGCACTTTTCAGTGTCTTTATCGAACAGGTGCATCCGAGACATGTCAAACGCGACCTGAATGGTATCGCCGGAGCGAGCCGTGGAACGCGGAGATACGCGTGCAACCAAGTTCTGTTCACCGGCTACCAAATACAGGTAAATCTCAGCCCCCATCAGCTCGGTCACTTCCACATCTGCAGAAATGATGGAATCCGGCATGGAAGAAAGGAACATGGGCTCGTCATGAATACACTCCGGACGAATTCCGGCAACAACTTCTTGGCCAATGTATTCTTTCAAGGCAGGGTCATTTGCTTTATTTTCAGGCAGCTTCAATGCATTTTCGCCGAATATAACATAAACGTCGCCACCGCGCTTTTCAAGCTTCGCATTGATAAAGTTCATTTGCGGCGTTCCGATAAAACCGGCGACGAAAATATTAACAGGGTTGTCATAAAGATTTTGCGGCGTGTCAACTTGCTGAATATACCCGTCTTTCATAACCACGATACGTGTTGCCATGGTCATAGCTTCAACCTGGTCGTGCGTAACATAGATGAAAGTTGTGCCGAGTTTTTTATGAATCTTTGTTAGCTCCGTTCTCATCGTAGCGCGGAGCTTAGCATCCAAATTGGAAAGCGGCTCGTCCAAAAGGAAGACTTTCGGGTCGCGCACGATAGCACGCCCCAGTGCAACACGCTGCTTCTGACCACCAGACAAGGCCTTCGGCTTACGATCGAGCAAATGCTCTATATCCAGAATACGAGCAGCTTCTTCCACTTTTCTCTTAATCTCTTCCTTGGGCGTCTTACGAAGCTTTAAACCAAACGCCATATTGTCAAAGACTGACATATGCGGATACAAAGCATAATTCTGGAACACCATTGCAATGTCTCTATCTTTGGGGGCAATATCATTGACTAAACGGTCTCCGATAAAAAGCTCTCCCTCTGTAATCTCTTCCAGACCAGCAATCATACGCAACGTTGTGGATTTTCCGCAACCGGAGGGCCCTACCAAAATCAAAAATTCTTTGTCTTTAACATCAAGACAAAAGTCAGAAACTGCGGTTGTCCCTGCGCCGGGGTACTTTTTGTAAATGTGCTTGAGTGATAAACTTGCCATATTGATGTGTTCCTTTCTTGCTGCGAATGTGCCGCATTTGCAATAAAAACAGTTTAGTTACTTGAGTATTTTATCAAAAAAGGAACCTATTTGCAAGTGGGGAATCCCCCAAAATTCGCGCTCTTCCTTTGGGAATATTGCACAATATATTTCGAATTGTTTTTGAACGGAATATGAAAACAAGGAAAATAAATCTAATATATTTGATTTTAGCCTAAAAAATATGCTACATTGCATCAAAATGCTTAGATATCCCTCATCGAAAGCGCAATGCGTCCGTTTGCGAGATTGACAGATAAAACTTTAACCTTGACGATATCTCCAATGCTTACAACATCACGTGGGTGTTTCACAAAGTGGTTTGCAAGCTTTGAACAATGCACCAAACCGTCTTGATGCACGCCGATATCTACAAAGGCGCCAAAATCCGTAACATTTCGAACAGTTCCTTCCAAGACCATTCCTTCTGCTAAGTCGGAAAGCTCCATAATGTCTTCCCTCAGGAGTGGGGCA
Organism: Eubacteriales bacterium; assembly: GCA_034086705.1. Taxonomy (GTDB): domain Bacteria; phylum Bacillota; class Clostridia; order Oscillospirales; family CAG-272; genus UMGS1225. The sequence goes on from JAXDZV010000074.1 coordinate 36,800, forward strand.
GGCAGTGTATCTCGGGGATCACGCCCGGGTTTTTGCAGCTCGGCAAGGATATCAGTGAGCGTCAGAGCACCGATGTTCAGCGCAGCACAAAGATTCTCTTTTCCGTATACGCTTGCGCGTGTCTGAATGTCAGAAAGACCGGAGGTAGTAATATCTGTTTGCGTGTACCCAAGAAGCTGGAGCAATGCTTTTGCTGCCGGATAAGATTCAGGATGCACGCCTGTGTGGTCAAGAAGCTCTTGAGACTCATTAACACGCAAAAACCCGGCGCATTGCTCATACGCCTTCTCACCAATGCGCGGCACTTTCTTCAGCTGTGCGCGACTTTTAAATTCACCATTTTCTTCACGAAATTTTACAATATTTTTCGCGCTCGCAGTATTGATTCCCGCAACGTAGGAGAGCAGGGGCCAGCTTGCTGTGTTCAAATCTACGCCTACACTGTTGACACAGGATTCCACGACACCGCCCAATGCCTCATCCAAACGTGCAGGCTTCATATCATGCTGATATTGGCCCACACCGATTGCTTTTGGGTCGATCTTAACAAGTTCGGCAAGCGGATCTTGAATACGGCGTGCAATGGAAACAGCACTGCGCTGCGTTACATCATAACTCGGAAATTCTTCCGCCGCAAGCTCAGATGCGGAATAAACAGAGGCCCCGGCTTCGCTTACAATCGTATATTTACAATCGCTTCCGATTTGCTTCAATGTTTGCGCTATAAACCGTTCACTTTCTTTGGAAGCGGTTCCGTTTCCGATACAAACAAGAGAAATTTCGTATGTTTCAATTAAGCTACACACAACTGTGCGTGCTTCCTCCACTCGTTCCTTTGGCTTGGTTGGATAAATAACGGCTGTTTGGAGCACTTTACCGGTGCGATCAACGACGGCCAGCTTACAACCAGTACGATATCCGGGATCCAAGCCGAGAACATTTTTACCTTTTACCGGTGGTTGCAACAATAAATGCCGCAAATTATCTGAAAAAACATGAATCGCGTTTTCACTGGCACGGTCTGTCAAGGCGGCACGAACTTCCCGTTCGATCGACGGTGCTATTAATCGATCATACGAATCGATAATGGCACGTGTGATATAGGGAGATGCCGGAGATTGCGGCGTGTGTAGCACGCGCTGAAAAAGAAAATTTAACACAATGTCACGATCTACAGATACACCTACGCGAAGAAAACCTTCCCGTTCGCCGCGATTTATTGCAAGTATGCGATGGTCGGCAACAGTACTGATACGTTCTGAAAAATCATAATAGTTGGAATACACAGATTCCTCATCCTGTGTGCCACGGGCATGTAAGATGCCGTATGCAGATGTCAGTGAACGGAGGCGTTTTCTGTTTTCAGCATCGTCGGAAATATCCTCTGCAAGAATATCGCAAGCCTGAGAAAGAGCGTCCTCTGCGCTGCAAATCCCGCTTTCGGGGCAAAGAAACGACAGAGCTGCCTGTGTTAGCGGCGGATCGTACTGTGGTGCTTGCGCTGCAAGTAGCCGAGCCAGCGGCTCCAACCCATTAGCTTTCGCAACCGAGGCACGGGTTTTACGATGCGGACGAAACGGACGATATAGGTCATCCAATTCTGTCAATGTTGCCGCAGCATTCAACTGCTTTTCCAGTTCTTCCGTTAATAGATCCAGCGCTGCAATTCGAGTACGTATTTCCTCGCGATGTTTTACAAGGTTTCGTAAATAATTCAAGCGTTCCGAAAGCAAACGAAGTTGACCGTCATCCAGTCCGCCGGTTACTTCCTTTCGATACCGCGCAACAAAGGGAACCGTATTTCCTTCATCCAAAAGCGCAACAGTCGCTTGTATCTGTTTTTGTGAAATATGTAGCTCATCTGATAAATGTTGTATAATATCCATTTTTACTCCGATGCTTATTGATAAGATCGTAAGGTGTCGAGCTCAGACTGTGTCAGCGGGCGACACATGCCGGGTAATAACTCAGGCTCTAAAACCAAAGATCCGAATCTCTCTCGATGCAGTGTCAGAATTTTGCAGCCGACAGCTTGCATCATCCGTTTAATTTGGTGGTATTTTCCCTCAGTAAGTATGATATGTCCGCACTGGGGCGTTTCCATCCGAATACGACAAGGCTTCGTCAACACTTTTTCGCCGATATCGACTCCTTCTTGCAGCATTGTAATTGCGGAAGAGGTTAGTGGTTCTCGCAGAGTAAAAGAATACTCTTTTTCCACATGCTTGGCAGGGGATAGCAACCGGTGTGCCATAGGACCGTCATCCGTCAGGAGAACCAACCCGGTTGTATTTTTATCCAGCCTCCCACATGGAAACAGAGACAAACGAGCATATTCAGGCGGCAAAAGATCTAAAACAGTCGTATCTTTCGGATCTTCCGTAGCACTGACAACACCAGTTGGTTTATTTAGAAGGACATAGTGATATCTTTGATACGGAATTACTTTGTCATCAAAAGTCAGCGTTTGTGTCGCTGGATCTACATGTGTCGCAGCGCGCCGTATTGTGTGCCCGTTGAGCTGAACCCGCCCCGCAGCACAGGCGGCGGCCGCCTCTCTGCGGGAACAGATGCCGCAATCCGTAAGATATTTATCGATACGCATGTATTTGCTCCGTCCTTTTGCGGTTCATAATCAAGAGAACAGATAGCTCAGGCCGATACAGTCGGTAATAATGAAAAATAGCAAGCCTATACCAAACCCAATCCAATACCGTTTCCATTTTTCTGACATTGCCATTCCCCCTTTTGTTGTATGTTTGACCAAAAGAGGAAAAAGATACAAAATTTATTGAAGTTCTGTAAAAGAAAGTGCCTTTTCGTCTCTCTTGGCATCCGGAAACTGTTTGGAATTCCAATACGGAAACATATATGCTTCTTTATCGCAAATTTCACGACCTGCATTTCGCTGTATTACACATTCTCCGCCGCAGTTCCCACGCAGTACAAGGTCTTTTATCTCAGCGCTGTCGTCCCATGCGTTCTCTGCGACCAAAATGTCCTGCATATCGGCCAAACAAATTGCATAGTCCGTGTTAATCGGAGAAGATTGATCCCAAAACCCACGTTTTGTGAAAAATACATTGGTACTTAAAAGCACCCGTTGACAGCCTTCCAATCGAATATGTGCGCTCTCCAGAGAACCTTTATGTTGCTGCCCGTTTGAATCAAACGCATTTCCAACAATCTGAATATCGCACAAAACGGCGCCATCTTTTGCAATGCCGTGAATGCCGCTCATTCTGCTACCGCAGATATAGTTGTTATTGATAACAATATCATGGCAGCCACGGTGCGGCCCGTCGACGCGCGGATCGTAAAGATTGATGTCAGCACCATCTTCTCTCGGGTCCTCAATGCGGTTTGCTGTTACACGGATATCCCATGCATCGCCGCCAAGTCCCAATCCTCCGCCCCATTCACTACCGGAAAGCCAGTTGTCGATAATATATCCGTCAGTTCCTGTAACGTATAGGCTGTATCCTCCGCAAAAACAAAGCATGCTGTGGCGCACCGAGAAATTGTTAACATAACATAGGTGCACGCCATCTCCGGTAAAATAACCGATGCGGCAATTTTCAATTTTGATGCCATCCTCTTCCTCCGGCAAAGATGTGTGCCGGATGAGAACTCCATGCGTACAGTTTCCAAGTCTTCTGCCATCCAAAGAGAGACCATTCAGCGTTGTGCCATGTGCATCTGTTAGATCCAGCATACATGGCATATCAGCATCCAGCTGCTGAAGAATAGAACCTGCAAAGCCGGCGTGATAACTCCAGTTCCAGGTATAAGTGCCTTCTATAACGATACCTGCTGGAACCTTTATGTATCCGCACAAATATTTTCCACTTGGAATAATAACCGTTCCATGCACCGCGGCGGCTTTTTCACATGCCTGCTGTATCGCATCGGTAGAATCTTTGGTTCCATCCGCAACGGCGCCAAAGTCTGTTATATCAAAGCAGTATTGATCTTGCATGTTTTCTCCTCCTTACGCATCAAAGGAAAGGGGCAGTGCACCCGGTAGTGTGCCAACATTGTCTGCAATTGTCACATATCCGTTTTTGCCTCCCAAATCGTAAAAGGCAGCCGTATGCATTGCGCCTGTCATCGTATTGTTTTGTATCTGGGTAGCCCACAAGCGCTTATGCGTGACACAATAGGACGGTGCAAAGCCGTCTTCCCCCGGTAGAAATGTGTTTCCGCTCAGTAAAAAGTTATGCGTAAAATCTACATATATCTGGCAACTCATTGCACCGGTAGTGGTTCTACCGTTTCCACGGAAAGTGTTGCCAAGCAACGAAAAGCTGTTTGTTACCTGGCCACGATCTCCGATTTCCACACCGGGACCACAATTGTCAAAAAAGCTATTTCCCATAAAAGTTGCCATGTTTCCGCCCTTAAATTGCAAACCAGGTCCGTTATTTTCTTCGAAACGGTTGTTTTGCGCCGTGATGGAGTTAAAAGCGTTGTCAAGGCAGCAAAGCCCCCCCTGCCCATTGTGGCGTAAGACATTATCGAAGAAGAAAATATCCCACCCGGAAACAAAAATTCCAAAGCGTGCGTTATCCTCAAACAAACAGTGTCGTACGCTGTCGCACCAAATACCATTATAATGCAGACCGTCTGCCGTGAAATTTGCAACTCGACAGTGTTCAATGTGCGAAGTATCTTCAACATCTTTCCCGGTTCCTTTGCGGTCTAAATAGATGCCGCAGACATTGTCACCTTTTTTCCCGCCCTCTATATTCAAGCCATGCACAATACAACCATATGCGTCTGATATGTCAATACAGCACTTTGCATCGGGCGGCCCGTCAAATAGAATCCTAGTGCCTCCTGCACCGTCTGTACCGCCCCATGCTGCATCTCCGTATAGTGATACGCCCTCATATACTTGAATTGTACTAATCCGGTAGATTCCCGCAGGCACCACAACTTTCCCTTCAACAGTGCGCGCTGCATCCAACGCGTTCTGAAAGGCTTGTGTGTCATCTTTGGAGCCATCTGCACACGCCCCAAACTCCATAACGTTAAAAATACTTTTATATCTTTCCTTTTGTTTTTCCATCATGCATCCTCCTCAACCGATGTTGTCGCATAAAATAACCTGCCCACGATGATTGCCGGCGTCTTGAATCGCTTCCATTTTACTTGCACCGGTCAAAATGTTTGTTTTGCAAACCGCATCCCAAAGATGCGAAAGTGCTATTGCGTGTTGCGGCAACACGGCAGCGGGTGAAAATTGATTCTGGCATACAGACAAAGAACAAAGATAATCGAAAGCAGCATGTACAGTTTTGTTTGCCCGAAAAGAACAGCCATTTACGGTGAGGCCTCTGATCATACGATCACGTTCGCCCTTGGCAAGCAGACCGCTACCTGCATTATGATCCAAACCGCTGTTGAGCAACTGCACGGCATCTGCACGGGTCAGCTGCACCCCGTCTTGTTGGTTTTCGCAGAAACGGGAACTGGTAATGCTTACAGACGTTCCATCAAATATACGGATGCCGCAGCCTTCGTTTTTGCGGCAGATACAATCTGAAACCGTCAGAAATCTACCACTGAAATAAATACCATCTGCGCGATTGTTGCAAAAAAGAGAATGTAAAATCTCAAGGTCAAATACTCTCTCTATGTAAATTCCCGCTCCGCTGAAATTGGCGCATTTTACTGTATCAATATGGATTCCAAGTCGCTGTGCAGGGGTTCCGGTAGCGGCTATACCATGGATGCTTGTTCCTAAATTTCCGCCCAAGCAACTCAAGCCATGGACATTGGCGCCGCATGCATCAGTGAGGTCCAACAGACAGTTTGCATCTGGATGACATAATTGCAACACGCTCCCGTAGGATTCATCAGCCGTAAAAACAGGTGTACCGCGCAAAGTAACATTTCGGCGTAGTTTTAAGGTTCCCGTGCGGTAGATACCGGGTGCCAAAACGACAACACCGCCGCATGTGGCCGCGCGGTCAATGGCATCTTGAATTTGCTTTGTCTGCTCCTGATTGTGCACGGGGGCAAGGTGTATGGTTAAAGCTGTTTGACACATAGCAATCATAATACTCCTTTCTGAATTCCGAACCATTATAACAGACCTTTTCTGCTTTTTCAAGAGGTTTAAGACGTATCGGGAGTTTGTGTGAGCAAACGATAGATAATTATCCGGCGCTGCACAAATACAGCCTACCTACACTCAATTTTGGGACAAGGAAGCATAACTTCCTGTAAAATATTATCACCATAGAGGATCTTGAGAAAACGAAGGGCTAATCGAAGCTATGCAAGATCTAAGTTTCCAGTCTGGGAAGGGGAGTGTTCGGCATTTCTCGGTATCAACAAGGTCGGAAAATCTATAAAGATTCATATTTTTTCTTTGCGGAAACCGCCAAAAAATGGCAGCAGTGTTCGCATTGCAGAGATAAATCCGGAAGAAGATCCCGTCCAAATGAAGTAAATCTTGTTGGTTATGGTTCAAGGATTCGTGCTGGATAATGATCATTCGGTACGGATAATTTTACTTTGTATGTGGGTGCATATGCCTATTTTATAATTTCT
>JAXDZV010000063.1:0-29986 GCA_034086705.1 Eubacteriales bacterium
CCCTCTGTAAATAGTTTGATTATACACTCGGATCAGGGGTGGCAGTATCAGCACGCGACATATCGGAATGAGCTTTGGAAACATGGCGTTGTGCAATCTATGTCCAGAAAGAGTAATTGCTATGACAACTGCATCCTGGAGACTTTCTTTGGCAGGCTAAAAAATGAGATGTTTTATGGATTTGAGAAGGAATACACATCTTTTACAGTCTTCTACAAAGTAATTGCTGACTATATTGATTATTACAATACCAGGAGAATTCAAGCGAAAACAAAATGGATGCCTCCCTCTAAATTCAGAGAAGCATCCATGATGATGTGCTAATTATTCAATTCATGCCACGGTGCCCGGAAAACCGGGTACATATCATTTTCGGTTCACCGATCTTTATTTTGCACAAGCAAACAACTGGCATGGCACAAAACCTTTGCAAAGGGGTAACTATGTGAAAACTGGGGTTCAAAGGCGTGGGTATATCGGGCGTGCTAAAAACCGTGGGCAAAGGATTTACGGGATGGAATAAGAAAGAGCATCGGCAGTACCGCAGAAAACTGTACTGCCGATGCTTAGCTTATAACACGGAACGAACCGGTTGAAAAAGAACAGATGTGCAAAACAAATTTTTATTTTGCAAAGGAAATTTTGGAAAGGTACTCATGGAGGTTGTTTTGCGAAGGCACACTGTTTTGCCGTTTTGTTGTGTACTGTCGTGCTCAACTGGGAGGTTGTAGTACCCGCAATCAAAACTTTGTCTTGTTTTTTCGAATTGTACGTGTGACGTTGATGAGGATGGAACAGCTAAGTGCAACAACCATCAATACCGGTGTTATCCATGGAGAATCATTGCTCGAACCCATTATGTCGCTCCAAAGTGCGTCTACATAAGCGGTAACAGAATCCGGTAGCGCAGTAAAAACCTGCGATTTTTTCAGAATTTCATCGGGAGGATATGAAATGGGATTTTCCGTGATCTCTTCATCCAATAAGGCGAGGGCGCCTGTATGCGGTGAAGAATACCCAATGGCTTCAATGTTTGCGGCAGCCACAACGGATTCGCAGAGAAAATTGATATAGAGTTCAGCCGCGTCATGGTTTTTTGCGCCTTTTGGGATACAGATTGCATCGAAGAACAAATTCGTTCCTTCTTGGGGTACAACAAATGCAAGGTCCGGGTTGTCTTCGATCATTGTCAGAGCATCGCCGGCATAATAAGGAGCAAGCGCCGCCTCTCCTCCGCCCATTTTGTCAAAGATTTCGTCCATGACATATGCCTGAACTAATGGTTTCTGTGTGCGTAGGGCCGCGGCTGCTTCATCCCATTTTTCCAAATCTGTAGTATTAAAAGAATAGCCGAGTTTTGCCAGAGCAATCGCGAAAGCATCGCGGGAATTGGAAAACATGAGAATGTTGTTCGCATATTTTTCATTCCAAAGAATATCCCAACTTGCAACATTGTCTTCTTCATCTACCAGGGTTTGATTATAGATAATGCCTACGGTCCCCCAGGTATATGGCACGGAATATCGGTTACCGGGATCGTATTCCATGTTAGTGTAAGCCGGGGCGATTAAAGAAAAATTTGGTATATGAGAGAGGTCTAATGGTTCCAGCATACCTTCTGTAATCATACGAGAAATCATATAGTCAGACGGAATGATAACATCATAGGAAGATCCACCGCTTTTGAGCTTTGCATATAGTTCCTCGTTGGAGGAAAAGGTGGTATAGATTACCTTGATTCCGGTCAAAGCCTCAAATTCTTTGTTGACATCGAAAGTCCCGCTTCCATCGTCCTCAGAAATATACTCTCCCCAGTTATAAACATATAGGGATACGCCTTTCCCGCGAAATTGTTGATAATAAGACACATCGGTATCTAAGTCAAAATTGCTTGCTGCACAGGGCAGCAGAAATGTCATGAAAAGCAACAACAGGCAAGCCAGGCAAGGAAACACCCGTTTCATATCCGTTCGCCCCCTTTCGCCGCACGATGCTTTTTCAGATCCACCAAATTCATAATCAACAACACCAGCAGCACGACCACGAAGATGATGGCGGACAAAGCGTTGATTTCAGGGCTGACTTTGCGTCGTGTCATGGAGAAAATTGTAATTGGCAGGGTCTGTACGCCGGATCCGGAGGTAAAATAGCTGATAACAAAATCATCAATCGAATAGGTGATGCTGATGAGAAAACCGGAGAGCACGCCCGGCATAATTTCCGGCAGAACAACTTTAAAAAAGGCTTGTACGTTGTTACAGCCGAGATCCAGCGCAGCGTCATATATATTCCGGTTAAGCTGCCGCAACTTTGGCAAAACATTCAGAATGACATACGGTACGCAGAAAGAAATATGTGCCAGGACCAGCGTCACATACCCAAGTTCCAGCTGCAGTGCGACGAAAAGAAGCATCAGAGAAACGCCTGACACGATTTCCGGGTTAATGATTGGCAGATACGACACATTGAGAACAATGCTGCGCGTGATTTTTCTCATGTTGTGAATGCCGATAGCGGCCAATGTTCCCAAGACGGTGGAAACAGCCGCAGCGATCAGTGCGATGATGATGGTATTGAACAAAGAACGCAAGATTGTTTCATTATGAAACAGTTTCACATACCAATCCAAGGTAAAGCCCGTCCAGACAGTCCTGCTTTTGGAAGCGTTGAAAGAGTTTGCAATTAGCACGCCGATTGGTGCATATAAAAACAGGAAGACGAGTACAAGATAAAAATTGGAAAACAGCTTTTTCATCTTAAATCATCCCCCCTTCCATTTCCCCGTTGTCAATTTGGTTGGTGATGCTCATGCATAAGAAGATGAAGACCATGAGTACCAACGACATCGCAGCACCAAGGTTGGGGTTATATGCATTGCCGAGAAATTGCAGATCAATCAGGTCACCGATGAGCATATTCGTACCGCCGCCGAGCATACGGGAGATAATGAATGTAGAAACGCTCGGCACAAACACCATTGTTATGCCAGAGGCAATTCCCGGCACAGACAGGGGAAAGATTACACGCAGCAGAATCTGCGGAAAACTTGCACCCAGGTCTTGTGCGGCCTCAATGGTATGCTTTTCAATTTTCGTCATGATAGAATACAGAGGTAGGATCATAAAAGGCAAATAGTTATACACCATACCTAGTACGACGGCACCGGAAGTATTGATCATCTCAAAGGGCCCAATGCCGAACAAAGCAAAGAACTTGTTAATTAATCCGTTACGCTCCAACAGAGTCATCCACGCATAGGTCCGCAGAAGAAAATTCATCCACATTGGCAGCATGACCAGCATAATCATAATCTTCTGTTTGGAATAGTGCGTTCTGGAAATGATATATGCCAGCGGATATGCGATCACAAGGCAAATCGCAGTGGCAATCACAGCGAGCCATATGGAATTAAGCAGCGTTGGCGTATACTTGCTGACAGAGAGAATGTTGTCGAATGTGAAAATTGTTTTTTCATAAATTGGCAGCTCCTCGTCGCTTTGCGCATATTCTTCGCGCAGAGCTTCGATGGTTGCATCGTCCAAAGGATTCCCTTCTGCATCAACCTTAATAGTGGTTGTAAAAGCAAAAACGACAACCAAAGCCAGTGGCACAATGACAAAAATAATCATCCACAGAAGGTACGGCGTTGCCGCCAGTTGCATCTTTTTATTGTTCAATGTCGCGCTCCTCCAGTTTCTCGGAATTGTCCTCATTTTTGAAGGAGGCATAATAATTGACTTTTCTGCGGTTGGATTTTTTCATAATATGGATATCTTCAGGGCCGAATGAAAGCCCTACCACATCACCTGGCATAGGGGCTTTTGTAGAGTGAATCATCCAAATATCGGAGTAAGCTTTGACAATGATTTCATAGTGGACGCCTTTGAAAGTGACTTCTTCAACGACGCCATTTATGACATCATCGGATGCAGGGACAATCTCTATGTCTTCCGGACGGATCACAACGTCTACTTGCTCCATTGGGGCAAAGCCGCTGTCTACACAGGTAAAGTTATCACCGGCAAATTCCACTAAATAATCCTTGTGCATAATGCCGTCTAAGATGTTGCTTTCACCTATAAAATCAGCAACGAAGGCATTTACAGGCTCATTGTATATATCCTGCGGCGAACCAATTTGTTGGATTACTCCACCATTCATAACAACCACCGTGTCACTCATGGTGAGCGCCTCTTCTTGATCGTGTGTGACATAAATAAAGGTAATGTTTAGCCGCTGCTGGATCCGTTTCAGTTCAATTTGCATTTCTTTGCGCAGCTTTAAATCCAGTGCACCCAGAGGTTCATCCAACAGCAAAACTTTTGGATGATTGACCAACGCTCGCGCAATGGCAACTCGCTGCTGTTGTCCTCCGGAGAGCACATTTACAGAGCGATGTTCAAATCCGCGAAGATCAACCAGCTCTAGCATTTCTCGCACACGGGGTGCGATTTCTTTTTCCGGAAGCTTTTTCACACGCAGCCCGAATGCAACATTTTCGTATACATTCAGATGCGGGAACAAGGCATACTTTTGGAAAACCGTGTTGACTGCCCGTTTATAGGGGGGAACATCATTAACGCGTTTGCCGTTGAAAAAAATGTCGCCGCTGTCGGGGGTTAAAAAACCGCCGATAATGCGCAGTGTTGTCGTTTTGCCGCAGCCGGAGGGGCCGAGAAAGGTTACGAATTCTTTGTCGTGAATTTCAAGATCAATCCCTTTCAGAACCTGTTCTCCGTTAAATTCCATAGAGATGTTTTTGAGTTCAATGATTTTGTTTGTGTTCATTTCTACTTCCTTTACCGTGATAAAATGAAACCTGCCCGCTAAAGCCGTGATTTTGGGGTATATACCTTCTTTCCGTGCCGCATTCGACAAATTTTCATATATTCTAACAGATACGTCATGGAATTGCAATAGATTTCACAAAATAATCTTAAAATTTCCTAAAAAACTTGAACGAGGGATGAAACGGCGCGTTTTTTCTGATTTAATACGCGTTTTTCTTCAAAATTCTCTTTTTATCTTTTAAATTCTTTGTTTTTTGCGGATAAATGGTAAAGAAGAAGAGGAACAGTGACCCGAAAAAGAACGAAGCTGCCCCCAGGGTCGCAACAGGTGGTAATGCCAGCGAACGCAATAGCAGACAGGTTGCCCAGAAAAGCGCGATGGATGTACACAGTGTACTGCTTTTTTTACAAATTGAATATGCTCGTGCGGGTGGTAGTCGAGATGCACACAAACAAAAAAGTAATTGTCCGCCATCCAGTGGCAGAATTGGGAGCAGATTATATCCGGCGCACAGTGCAGAAGCGGCGGCAAGCTGTATTGCAAAACGGCTCGTTGTAAGCAAACACGGAAGAATGGTCGCAAGGTTTGCCAGAGGGCCGGCTATGTACACCCAAGCTTCCCTCCCGTAAGACAGCGTGGAACAGTTTGCTTCGATGATGGCACCGCCAATTTGTATGCATAGCCGCGAGGGGCGCAGCCCCAGGATATATAGGCAGAGTAAATGTCCGATTTCATGTAGTGCTGCCGCCAGGATCAATGCGCTGCAGGCACCCCGGGGAAGCAAAATCCATACGGCGGCGAGGTACGGAAAAAGGAAAGGACTGATGCGTATATCCGGTAACCGCATCTATACACCTTTTTTTGCCGCTTGTGTTGTTTGTGCAGCGCCGGCGTGTTCCCGCCAGATTCGCATACACAACTGTAAGCAAAATGGAAACAGGAACAAACCGACAAGTCCAAACAGGCGCATACCGACATACATAGCGAGCAAGGTAAGCGGCGGATACATGCCGATCGATTTGCCGACGATTCTCGGTTCTGCAATTTCCCGTACGATTGTTATAACGGCATATAGAAGGCACAGGCCGATTCCGAGCCGTATGTTGCCGGTGGCAAATTGCAAAAGCGCCCAGGGAATGAGCACTGTTCCTGTGCCGAGGATGGGTAGAATATCTACCAAGGAGGTCAGTGCGGCAGGGGCGGCGGCATTTTCAATTCCGAGAATGGAAAAGCCAATCCAAAGCTGTGCGAATGTCAGTGCCAAAATAAGACCGTATGCACGTAGATAATGCCGCAAAGTCCCCAGCGCGTGACCTTTGAGCAAACGTGCACCACGCAGATATTTTCCATGCAGACATCGGCGAAGGACAGCGATAATTTTCGGATAGTCGGCGGTTGCCCATACCGAAGCAATCACCGTAACAACCAGAAAAAAGGCAATGCGGGGGAGTGCGCCTGCCAGGTCTGCAAACAATTCTGGCAGTTTTGCTGAAAGGGAGTCAAGCATAGAGCGGATAGCGCTTTCTCCCAGTGAATCCGCCTGTGCAAGTAATTTGGAAAGGAAACCCTCTGTTGTACCGGCCGAAAAAACCGGTAAACGGGCGAGCAATTCGTGTATCGTATTCTGCACAAAAGAAAACGCATCAACAATAGCAGTGGCATTGTCTTTGACTAGGTTCCCGAAAAATCCGAACAATGCAGCGGCAATTTGATAAAACAGGAATACGATGGCTGCAAAGAGCAGTACCACAAACAAAATCGCAAAAAACAGACGCGGCAGATGCAGGCGATTTTGCAGTTTGATGAGCGGTTTTTGCAAAGAGGCAGCGATCAGCAGTGCAATGCCGAAGGGCAACAACGGAATTGCAAGATACCGAAAAAACAAAAAAAGGCCGATTCCTAAAAGAGCAGCGTAAAAAAAGAACATAACACAGCGCCGAAAAGTCGTAGGAGAAGGCTCCGGGAAAATAGGCTTTGCGTGCTTTTCTTTTGACACGTTTTTTCCTCCTTGCAATGCCGTACAGCGCAAATTTTACTACATAATTATATTGCCGCGTAATATAGACTTATGCAATGCGGCATGCAATTGCTTCCGTACCGGCTGAATATTTGTTTTTCCGCATTTGGGAACGAGTACAACACAGGATGCTGGCGAAGGAGGTAGCTACAGCTGAAATTTCAGGGCAGAGATATGTTCTGCTTGCAGTTATTTGCAAGGTGATATTGACAAAGGCTGCAATATTTTGTAAAATAGTGAGCAGAGTAATTTGGGATTTCGAAGTCGAATGGAGGAGCAACTTATGTATAGAATTGGGCAGGAAGAAATCAATGCCGTTGCGCGCGTGATTGAAAGCGGGCACCTGTTTAAAATCAATGATGGACCTTTGCAGGAGTGCATGCACTTTGAGGCAGAGCTGCGTGAAAAAACGGGAGCGGCATATGCATTATATATGACTTGCGGTAAGGCAGCATTGATCAGTGCACTGATCGGAATGGGAATTGGCCCGGGAGACGAGGTGATTGTGCCCGGATATACTTATATTGCAACTGCTTTGGCAGTGCTTGCAGTCGGAGCGATTCCGGTTATTTGTGAGTGTGATGAGACGCTGACGATAGATGTACAGGATTGTGAACGAAAGATTTCTTCGCATACAAAAGCAATTATTCCCGTACATATTCAATCTTTCCCGTGCGATATGGATGGTTTGCTTGCACTCAGCAAGAAATACGGTGTGCGCATTCTGGAAGATGCCTGCCAGTCCAACGGCGGTACGTACCATGGCAAGCGGCTTGGAACGCTTGGCGACGCGGGTGCGTTCAGCTTTAATTTTTATAAAATTATTTCTGCCGGCGAGGGCGGTGCGCTGCTGACCAATGATCGCCAGATTTACGAGCGCGCATTGATTTATCATGACAGCAGTGCGATTGCGTTTTTCGGCAATCAGCTTGATGGGATACATGAACCTACTTTTGGCGGAGTAGAATATCGTGCAAACGAAATCCAGGCTGCGATTATGCGAGAACAGTTGAAAAAACTGGATACTATAGTGGCTGATTTGCGGCATACTGGTAAGCTGTTACGAGAGGCCCTGGGCGATGCGTTGCCTTTCTTGCCATCTCATGACGCACAGGGTGACTGTAATGTGGTTTTGCCGGTTCGGTTTGAGACGCGCGCACAGGCAGAGGCTTTTGCTTCATTCCCGGGTGTTTTCGGTACGGTACCGATCAATACGGGTAAGCATGTTTACTGTAACTGGGATTGCATTATGGAAAAACGCGGTGCACTGCATCCGCTGATGGATCCGTATAAAATGGAAGTGAATCGTACGCTGCAGCACGCGTATGCGCCCGATATGTGTCCGAACACGCTGCAATATCTTTCTACAACTTGCTATGTTGGTATTCGCCCCTATGGGGATATCACAGACGCACAGATCGAAGAACAGGCTGCTTTGCTGCGTCGTGCATACGCGCAGGCGCAAGCGGCAAAATGACGTTGTTTGCTATAGAGTGCCAAAGAGTAAATCGTTGCAGCTTAGCATACTTTTCAAAAAGAAACCGGTACAACCCTGTTGGGCTGTGCCGGTTTCTTTTTGAGAAAGGTATATTGTGATGCCGGGATATGTTTGGCGTTTAAGCATCTTGTGGTTGCAAAATGCTTTGCAGATATAAAAGTTGTTGATTGGTTTCTTCTGCGCTCATGGGGAGTAGCGCGTTATGCTTGGCCATTCCTTCCAAAAGGCACAAAATGTGTAGCGCGGCAGAGCGGCAGTTTTTGCAGAAAAAAACTTGTTGTTGGCAGCCTTGCCAAAGAATTTGAGTTAGGATGTTTATGGAATCTTCGGCCCGCTTGACGATGAGTGTGCTGCCTTGCGGAGCATTTGCGGCAAATGCATTGATGGCGTTTTCAAGACATGTTTGCGGATTGAAAAGATGCTTGATTCGGTTTTTGAGAAAGGTTTCAAGCATTTGCGCCGCCGGTATTTTATCTTGGATAGCTTTTGCAAGCGCAGCAAAGGCTGCCTTTTGCTCATCTTCAATTAACTGCGTAAAAATTTCCTGTGTGGAGGAATAATGGCGGTATAAACCACCGCGAGAGAGCCCGCAGCAGAGCCGGACATCCTCCATGGTGACTGCCGTATAGCCTTTTTCGGCAAACAGGATGCGTGCGCTTTCTAATATTTTTCGACGCGTCAGGTCTCCTCTTGTGCTCATATAAACGTCCAGCCTTTATATAATCTTCTATAGATTATGGATTATTTGTTTTTAGCTTTTGGGGTATTTGTAATAAGGGATTCTCGAACAGCTTGTTCTGTGTAATGAGACGGCATTTTAAAGCAGGCGAAGAAGCCTACAATGCATAAAATGCTGACGATTATCGGCACACAGAATACGCCGAGTTTCCAGCTTTCTCCGGAAATGACGGTTCCGTCGATTACTTTTGGTGTCTGTATGTTTTTGATGTATTCATAAACCAAGCCGGTGGAAACAGCGGCAACTGCAGAAGTGACAAGAGATTGTACCGCAAAATACATGGCTGTATGGTCTTTCCCGGTTACCTGGAATTCCATTGCGGCGATTTGTGAGGGAATCATGTACGGAGTAGCAAAAAATGCACCGATCGCAAAACTGCCAAGCGTTCCGCCAGCACAGCCAATGATAATGCGGACCGTTTCATTATGCGGAAAAACATATTCGCTACCGAGGCAGAAATTGAGAATGGCGATTGCAAAGGTGATCAAACAAACCTGGTAACTGAACCGGATTCCCTTTTTTTGAATCATCTTATAGTAAACAAATAACATCAACGGTACAGGAGCAAATGCGCAGGTATTCATAATCGCGGCATAAGTGGCGCTTAAATTCATCACGCCGGAGATCAGCGCATTTTGGGCACAAAGAAACATTTGCAGCCCGAAATAAGCACAAGCATTGGGTAAAAGCCAACGCAAAAAAAGCTTATTTTGTATGGTTGCACGCAAACTTTCTGAGAGTTTAACTTTTGCTTGTGGCAGATAATCTTTGCCCTCACCGTATTTCTCACCTTCTTTGATGACGCAAAGTGGAATTAGCATGGTAAGCATAATCGGGGTTGCCAATATAACGATCAGCCGAATATTGATGCCCCTGCCGATGAAGACCGGAATCAGCGCGTATACAAGGCAGTAGCCGATGGTATCAAAAAAGGATTTGAAATTACCGACACGTACACGTTGGTTCTCGTCTCTACAGACACTGGATAAACTGCCGTAAAAGGTAATCAGTGACAGCGTATAGCTGGCGAAAAAAATCAAAAGCATAGCACACATCCATATGGTATTGGCCAGGCTGTGTTCCCGCCAAGACAGAGGGGTCCATGCAAGAATATAGCTGGCTACCATGGGGAAAAAGGCAAGTACGATAGCGGGACGTCTACGGCCCCATTTTGTTCGCAGATTATCTGTAAAGGAGGCGAGCGGAATGTCGACAAGACCGTCAAAAATCTTACCTATCATCCACAGCACGCCGAAAATAGACGGAGTCACCAGGCAGTAGCCGCATAGACTCCAAGAATTGAGATTGGCTGTAAGGCCTGCGGGATTTACTGCATCGGTGAAATAGGCGCCGAGCAATACCATAAGCAAATTGGGG
Organism: Eubacteriales bacterium; assembly: GCA_034086705.1. Classification (GTDB taxonomy): domain Bacteria; phylum Bacillota; class Clostridia; order Oscillospirales; family CAG-272; genus UMGS1225. The sequence continues at coordinate 10,423 of JAXDZV010000063.1, forward strand.
CCGAAACCGCTTGCAGCATATAAAAACTCTTTCCACTTTTTGTCCAAAGATGCCATAGAATCTAGCCCCTTCTTTTTTGCGACATAATTGTCGCAAAAATGATACCACACAACCACCTTCCTGTCAATAAAATTTTATCTGTATAAGATTTTTGAAAGCACTTGACAAACGCATTTATGTATGCTAATATATGTGTGTCATATAACACATAGTACACTTAGAACGTGAAAAAAGGAGGAAAATGGGGTTGTTTGTGATCGATCCAATGTCGCGCATACCGGTTTATGAACAATTGATACGACAGCTGGAACGCTTTGTCCTGACAGGCACGATGCAGCCCGGAGACCAAGTTCCATCGGTGCGAAGTTTGTCGCCCGCATTGTCTATCAATCCGAATACGATTTCCAAAGCTTACGGTGAATTGGCAGCGCGCGGCGTTATTCAGGCAGTTCCCGGACGCGGTTATTTTATTTGTCCGGATGCCAAAGAACTGCTGAGCAAACTGGAGCGTGGAAAATTGGAGCAGCTACGGGCGCTTTGCAGGGAACTGGCGTTGGGTGGTGTAACACGAAATGAAGTATTAACAAGTGCTGCTGAAGGTTACGATAGTGCACAAAATACACTGCAAACGGAGGAAAGAACATGATAGAAACACAGGGCGTCAGCAAGGTATTTGATGGGTTCTGGGCGCTGGAAAATGTGAGTTGCCATATTCCGGAAGGGTCCATCTATGGTATGGTTGGTTCCAACGGAGCAGGAAAATCTACTTTTATGCGTATTTTGGCAGGCGTTTACCGGCAGGATCGCGGAACGGTTTTGATTGACGGAGCTCCGATTTATAATAATCCCGCGGTAAAGCGCCGGGTTGCATTTGTACCGGATGAGTTGTATTTTCCTTCCGGTGCGAATATTTTGCGCATGATTCAGATGTATAAAAATTTGTTTGCATTCTTTGACAAAGAGCGTTGTTTAAGCCTTTGCAAGGAGCTGAATCTCGATCCGAAAAAACCGATCAGCAATTTTTCAAAAGGGATGAAGCGGCAAGCGGCGACGTTGCTTGCGCTTAGCATTCGGCCGGACTATATTCTTTTTGATGAAACCTTTGATGGATTAGATCCGGTTGTGAGAAACTTTGTAAAATCACTGATTTGCAAAGATGTTTTAGACCGTGGAGCATGTGCCGTCATCACTTCACATTCTTTACGCGAGCTGGAAGATACCTGTGATCAGCTTGCATTGTTACACCGCGGCGGCATTGTGGTACAAAGTGAGGTGCAGGGGCTGAAAACCAAGCGCTTTAAAATCCAAATTGCCTTTTCGGATTCGTATGACAAGACGCGATTCGATAGGATTCCGGGAATTGAGATTTTGCATTTTCAAAAGCAGGGTTCTGTCAGTAACCTTATTGTGAAAGCAGACCGAGAACAAGTCCGAGCTGCGCTGATGGATTTGCATCCAAGTGTGCTGGACATTTTGCCATTGTCTTTAGAGGAAGTTTTTACCTACGAAATGGAGACAATGGGATATGCTTTTAATCTTTCTTAAAAGGAGCAGCCAAATGAAAAAAAGATTTTTTTCACTCGGAATGTATCGAGAAAGCATGCGGCGGATGCTGCGTGCCGGAATTATCCTTGGTGTTGTGTTGCTGCTTGCAGCGGTTATGGTTCCGATTGGAATTAAGCTAAACACAATCAATACGGATGCATGTACGGAAGGAATGCTTTGCACAACGGAGCAGTCAAAAACGGTTGACACGGCTTTGTCTTTGCCGATGTTACCACTTGTTTCCACAGTAGCAGCACCGCTGCTTGCTTGGATTGCATTTTCATTTTTGCGCCGCCGAAATACATCGGATTTTTTTCATGCGTTGCCGTTAACACGTAGTTGCGCCTATGTTTCTGTGCTTGCGGCTTTGTTGAGTTGGCTTGTATTACTGACGTTTATACCGGCAATGGTTGCATATCTGACAGTACAGTTTTTGCCGGGCCTTGTTTCCGTTTTCTCTGCGACAATGCTGTATGCACTTTCAATATTTGTTTCCGCAATACAGGTTGCATCCATTGTAGTGTTTGCACAGACGCTGACCGGGACATTTTTCTCTTCTTTGATTGTGGGTGGTATGCTGCTATTTGGCCCCCGGCTTTTGCTTTTTTCCGTCACGCAGTCACTGGACTCTGCAATACAGGTGAGTGCATTCGGGCAGGCGCCCTTTTTCGCCCCGGAATATAACCTGGGAGTGATGACATATGTGGCGCAGACTTTATTTTCACTCATTTTTACGAATGCATCTTCGATTCTGACGCAGGTGACGCTTGGACAATACCTGTATGCAAGCGGATTGTTTTGTATTTACGCAATTCTGGGTGGTGTTTTCTTCTGCCGCCGGCGAAGTGAAACGGCGGAACACGCTGCATCGGGGCATCATGCGCAATCTTTGTTTCGGGTGCTTGTGCTTTGTGCGATTTCCTTGCCGGTCAGTGCATTTGTTTTCGAATTTTTGTTCCGGCAAAACGATATGGCAGAAGGTTGGTGGTTTATCGTTTGTTATGTGATTGCCGCGGTTGCGTATTTTGCTTATGAACTGATTACTACAAAGCGGTTTTATAATTTGCTGCGTGCGTTGCCTGGGTTTGTCATCGGTATTGTACTCAATGCTCTTTTGGTAGGCTTGATGTATTTAACAGCTTCTCATGTGCTTTCCGTTCAGCCGTTGCCTCAGGAAGTGCAAAGTGTCAGACTGGTGAGCCAGGGGGGTGGCAATCAATTTGAGGATTACGTTGCAGAACAAACAGAGCAAATTGCCATTACCGATCAAGCCTGTTGCAATCTTTTGGCGCGGTTGCTTTCCGAGCAATCAAAAGAGGTTTGGGAAAATCGGACGGATCTCCAGACGCGCTTAAGCAGTGGTACGTTGTACGAGACTTACAGTTTTGAACTACAGACAACGCGGGGGACATATCTACGAAAAATTCGTATTCCGCAGGGCAATGGCGGAACGGATGTTTTGATTGCCGCCATGCAGCGTGAAGCGGCTTATCGCACGGCATGGCAAACGTTACCGGATTATATTACGGGCGGATTATCGTATTCCGTTTTTTATGAAGACGAAGGGATTCTTTCGGAGCAAGTGCTACGAGAGGCGTGCCAAATGATGCGCCAGGAAGTTTTAGAGCTTCCGTTTGCAGACTGGTATGCGACGGTGCATTCTTTGGATTCGTTCTTTACGCTTCGTTTTGAAACAATGCTTGCCGGGAAAACTTATACAATTGAGTTGCCCGTTTCGCAGGAGCTAACACCCAAAACGTGGAGATTTTTGCAAGAGGAGTTATATGCAGTTAAAGCAGATGCCGCCGCAGAGCTGTTGCAGCTACTCGGAACACAAGACGGTACGTGCGGGTGTTTGACAGATATACAGGTTTGTTTTCCGGATACAATGACAATATATAAATGGATCGTAGATAAAGACAGTTATTCCTACGGCACAATATATTCGGATCAAGAAATCTGGGAAGGGCTTTCACTTGCTGAGTCTGATTTTGTTCTTGGGAGCTTTATGGAAAACCGTGTGCCGGAGCAGGGGAAAGCGTATATTTATTGCACATACTGTTCAGATGCTGTCTTTCCAAAAGATGACCCGATTATTTCCAAACTGCCGCCGAAATTGCAAAACAGGTCAAGCATATCTTTTCTGTTTGCTGCACCATTCTTGACGGAAGAGCAATACCTGCAGATATATGAACAGGTATCAAACAATTGAAACAACAGATTTGCCGCACCTTAAAATCCGGCAAATCTGAAGAGGCCGGCACGCAGCAACAGGCGTGCCGGCCTTTTTTTTGAAAGTGAATTGACGAAACGCATGTGCGGTGGTATACTACTGAGTACAAGCATGCTTGGAGGTGAGATGATGGACATCGCGTTGCATTATATTGAGCAGGGAGAGGGCTGTCCGATTTTACTCTTACACGGCAATGGTGGCAGATGTACGTATTTTAAGCGCCAGCTTTCTCATTTTGCAACTCAGTATCATGTTATAGCATTAGATACGCGTGCGCATGGCCATTCTCCGCGCGGAAGCAAACCGTTTACCATCAGCCAATGTGCGGATGATCTTCGAAATTTCATGCGAGAAAAGGGAATTCGCGCAGCGCATGTCCTCGGTTTTTCCGATGGCGGAAATATTGCCCTTACATTTGCGGTACGCTATCCGGAAATGTTGCGCAGTATGGTTGTATGCGGTGCAAATTTCACACCGGACGGCTTGAAGCCGTATTTTATGTTGCCGGTTAAATTTGTATATGCGGTCAGCCGTTTCTTTTCGAACGTTTTTTACAAGGCAAAAGCAACGGCAGAGCGGTTTGCTCTGATGGTATATGAGCCGCGTATCACACCGCAGCAGTTACAGAATATTTCGGCACCGACTTTGGTGATTGCAGGCACACATGATATTGTGAAAAAAGCCCATACTGAGCTTTTGGCGCATTCACTGCCACACGGGGAGCTTGCCTACATTCCCGGTGGTCACTCTTTGCCAAAACTGCACCCCAAGCGGTTTAACGCTTTGGTGGAGCGCTTTTTACAGAAGTGCGGGCAATGCTGACGCTTGTTCCATTTTCCGCGGAGCATGCGCAAACAGTTGTTTCATGGGTCGATTCACCGACTGTTTTTGCACGTTGGAGTAGCGGTGTCCTCGGTGTATATCCGGCAACCCCGCAAAGCCTCATACAATATTATGAGAATCCGATGCGTCGAGATGTCTGTGTTCCGCTGCTTGCACAAGACGAACGTGGTATATGCGGTCATATCATGTTGCGTTATTTGGGTGACTTACAGCATACTGTGCGTTTTGGGCTTGTACTTGTAGACAGTGCGCGACGGGGAGAGGGCATCGGACGTAGAATGCTGCAATTGGCAATCGCCTATGCTGTAAACCGTATGCATGCGTGTCGTATCATCATCAGTGTATTTGAGGATAATATACCCGCGCTTTCGTGCTATACAGCAGCGGGGTTTGTACCATACCGGTCGTATGAACGACGGATCGGTCGGCAATGGCAAAGTTGCCGTTCACTTATCTGGAGGGGGAAATATCGACATGCAAAACGTATTTGACATAACACAATTTGGTGCAGTTGGCGACGGTGTAAAAGATTGTACGGCACAAATTCAAGCGGCGCTGGATGCAGCCGGTACAGTCCGTGGTACAGTTGTTGTACCGCCCGGCAGATACCAGACCGGGTATTTGCAGATGCGGCCCGGTACAATGCTTCGCGCTGATGCTGCATGGGGGTTCGGTCAGAGTGGCACGGCAGTATTTGCATTATGTGATGCGGGAGCTCCGTGCCTTTTGGATTGCAGCCATGCGTTGAATGCAACGGTACTTGGCATGTGTTTTGACGGTGGGATGCTTGGAAATAATATTCATGGGCTGCGTATTGCCTATGATGTGTACAATGGCGGGGGACATGAAGACGCTGTTACTATAGAAGGCTGCAGAGTTGCACAGTTTTCTGGTGACGGCTTACATTTTTCGCATGCATGGTGCTTTACCGTACGTCATTCCCATCTCGCTTTTAACCGCGGCGCAGGGCTGTACTTGGATGGCTGGGACGCTTTTTTGACAGACAATTGGTTTAGCGGAAACAGCCATTGCGGCATCCGCGGTGGCCCGGTGACCTCGTCGTTGACGCTGACAGGCAATCGCATCGAATGGAACCGTGTTGCCGGGGTTTCACTGTGCAACGGTGACAGTATGAGCTTTACCGGTAATTTTTTTGATCGGAGCTACGGTCCCGCTCTGACGCTTGGAGATCATGCAACCAACGACCTGTTTGGCCGTTGCAATCAACCGAACAGTGTCTGTGAAGTGGCAATTACCGGCAATATCTTTCGCCGCAGCGGAAAACCGATGGAGACGCCGTTTGCAGATGTATATGACAGTTCACATTTGCGGTTGACTAATTGCCGCAATGTCACAGTGACGGGAAATGTGTTTCGCTATGGCAGGGATGATGATGGGGGCGGTGTGGATTCACCGGAATATGCAGTGGTGCTGGACGGAGGCAACAACTGTACCCTTTTCGCCAATCCGATGGAGCATGGCAGTATGGCAAAAAACATTGTTGTTCTCGAGAAAGGAGTGAATGTAACGCTGCGGGACAATCCCGGTATGGCGCTGCACGAGACGAAATAAGATGGCAGTTTATGCAAATTATCACACACATACATTCCGCTGCAACCATGCACAGGGAAGTGAGCGGGAGTATATAGAGACGGCGCTGGCAGCCGGTCTGACAACGTTGGGGTTTTCGGATCATGTTCCCTATTTATTTGAAAATGGATACTATTCGGGTTTCCGGATGCGTCCGGAATTGGCCGAAGATTATGTCAAAACACTTTTGTCGCTGCGCGAAGAATATCGTGGGCAAATTACTATTTTGATCGGGTTCGAATCGGAGTACTATCCGGCACTGTTTCAAAAGAATTTGCAATTTCTTTCCCAATATCCTATTGATTATCTGATTCAGGGACAGCATCTGACAAAAAATGAATATGACGGCGCATATATGGGACAACCATTTACGGATGCCGCATTGCTGCGCTGCTATGTAGACCAGACCATTGAGGGACTTGCAACCGGCAGCTTTTCCTATTTAGCTCATCCGGATCTTCCGAATTTTACAGGAGATGCAGATGTATATCGGTCTGAGATGGGGCGGCTGTGCGCATATTGCAGCGAGCACGCTGTTCCGCTTGAAATTAATTTACTGGGGATGGTTGGTAGCAGAAACTATCCTTGCGATCGTTTTTTTCAAATCGCTGCGGAGAAAGGATGCCAAGGAATTATCGGATGCGATGCACATGCGCCGCAGCTTTTGCATGATGCGGAGGGCATCGCAGCGTGCGAAGCGCTTGCACAAAGAACAGGGCTTTCCTTGTTGCAACAGATCCCACTGCGCGATCCGTTTGCATGTTTGTGAATAAGGGAGAAATCGATGGCACAGAGTAGCTCGTTGGCATTGTCTGGAGATGCACTTTTGCAGATAGCTGCCGATGTCGGTGAGAATATTTTAAAAAATGGCGGCGAAATCTCACGCGTAGAGGATACGGTGGGGCGTATTTGCTATGCTTTGGGAGCAGTGGACGTGCAAGTGTTTTGCATTACCAACTGTTTGCAGGTTGGCATACGGATGCCGGATGGCACTACGGCGCAGCTTTTGCGTAGAATGACGGACGGCACGGAATTGCATTTATACCGGTTGCAGCGTTTGAACCAAATTTCCAGGCAAATTTGCAGCGGTGCGCTTTCGCCGCAACAAGCGAAAGAAGCCATAGAAGATGCAAAGCATGCGCTGCCGTATCCCGACTTTCTCGGATATATCGGCGCGGCGCTGTTTGCGGCTGCCTTTGCGATTTTCTTTGGTGGAACGGTGCGAGACGGTGTTTGCGCGGCTTTGGTTGCACTTTTGATGCTGTTTTTGAACCGGCATCGCCTCTCCTGCTTTAACCGAATGGCGTATACCGTTTTGAACGCGTTCGTTGCGGGGGCATGTTCTGTCCTTCTGGTATGGTTTGGCCTTGGCGAGAATTTAGATAAAGTTCTGATTGGTACCATTATGGTTTTGATTCCGGGGTTGGCATTTGGTAATGCGTTGCGCGATATGCTTGGAGGCAATCTGCTTTCCGGTGCGATGCGCATTTTGGAGTGCTTGCTGCTTTCTGCGATGATTGCTTTCGGATATGCGGCGGCGCTAACATTACTGGGAGGACTGCTGCAATGAAAGAGATGCTGATATTTGTGCTTGCCGGGGTAGCGGGAACCGTTGGATACGGGATGATGAGCCGCTGTGCGCCGCGTGAATTGCTTTTCTCTACTTTGGGCTCCTTTTTGATGACCACCTTGTATGGTGTGCTGACGCTGACAACGTCTATGGAACTGTTGGCGGTATCTCTTCTTTCTGCTTCCGTAGCGGGTATTTATGCAGCGCTGATGGCACGTTTTTTGCGCTGTCCCGCCACGGTCTTGCTGACGTTGCAGCTTGTGGTGTTGGTTCCCGGACGGTACTTGTATGAAACAGTTTTTTCATACATTACACGGGAATATACAAAGGCTTTTGAGTCGCTGCGCTGCACGATGGATGTTGCTATCGGCATTGCAGCGGGGATTATTCTGGCTGGTCTTTTGGATTATGCGCTTGTGCATTTTTGGCGTCAGATGGAGGCCAGAAAGCTGCAAAGCCTTATGCAGAGCGGACAAGAACAGGATAGTACCGGCGTTGATAATATGACACATTTTATGGATGGAAAAGGGCAATAATCGTGCCGTTTGTCGGGGATTTTGCGGCGCACATGTTAGAATTTGTGTATCTTAAATGGGTGCTCTTTATGTATATTCGCTCATGACGAAAGTCCGTTTGAAGCGGCAGCCACACAAGACATGATGGCCGCGACGGTAACATGTTCGATTTGCGGAGGGAATCAATGGTTGGATTAGAGACCGTTAATCCGGATAATTGGAGATTGAGACTTAAAGTGTCAGATGCACAAAAAGCTTTGTGGCTAGTGTAAAAGGCGTGTCCTTCGCGGTCACGCCTTTCATCTTTTGCTGTCCTACGCCCCCGCTAATGAGCAATGTGTTTTTTGCTGCATCTGTTTGAAGAAAGTGGCCTAAGGAAAGCTTATACTGCGGCAATTGCCGGAGGATCAACTCCCGACAGCAGCATAAAAGTATCTAAACCGAAAAGAACAGATACCAAAGGTTTAGAAAGCATGATATTGCACGCCGGCCGAAAATATTCCGGCCCGGCGTGCTTATTTTCGTATGAGTTTGCCTATGGCTGTTGCAAACAAAACAAGAACACTATTGCTGTAGCAAGGAGGTATTCGTGCCGGCAGGAACATGTAATGCGCGCATTGCATTGCAAATAGTCAAGCACAAGACCCCCACATCTGCAAACACGGCGATCCACATGTCGATAAGGCCAATTGCCCCTAAGAGGATGACGCATGCTTTGACGGCAAGAGCAAATCCAACATTTTCAGTAACAATGCGTTTTGTTTTGCGACTGATGGCAACCGCAAGCGGCAATGCGTACAACTGGTCTTGCATCAAGACAATATCTGCCGCCTCCAGCGCAGCATCACTTCCCAGTGCTCCCATGGCGACTCCGATGTCTGCACGGGAAAGAACCGGCGCATCGTTGATACCGTCTCCGACAAATGCGATACTGCCTTCGGGCATCGATAGCCTCTCTACCCATGCAACTTTTTCGTCTGGCAGCAGCTGAGCATGGTATTCGTCCAGCCCAAGTCGAGTTGCCATAGCGCGGGCAACGCTCTCTCGGTCACCGCTGAGCATGATCAGGCGCTGTACTCCCATTTTTCGCAATGCAAACAATGCATGCGCTGCCTGTTCCCTTTCTTGGTCTGCAACCACAAGATACCCAAGATAGCTCTTTCCATATGCAACATGTACAGCCGTGGCGTCATTGTGTTGGCAGGGGGGTACCATAATGCCATGTTCCTCGATCCAAGTGCTGCTGCCTGCCAGAACGAATGTTTCGTTGAGAATTCCGCAGACGCCGCGACCGGGGGTTTCCGCCATTCTTTCAATCTGAGGCAGTTGTAATTTTGCGCCTGCTTGCGCGATGCAGCGGGCAATGGGATGGTTGGAATTTGCTTCAAGTGCTGCAGCAAGCGCAAGTAGTTCTGTTTCGCTCCCGTTTCGTGGGCAAAGAGCGCATAGTGTGAAGGTGCCCTGCGTTAGTGTACCGGTTTTGTCAAACACACAAATTTTGAGCTTTGCCAGTTGCTCCAAAAAGCCTGAACCTTTAATTAAGATGCCATGGCGCGAGGCACATCCGATACCGCAAAAAAATCCGAGTGGCACGGATACTACCAGTGCGCAGGGGCAAGAGACTATCAGCAACAGAAGTGCGCGCTCCAGCCATTTTACAAACGGCTCTTGAAAGATTAAGGGCGGGATACAGGCGAGAAGTACGGCTGCCCCGACCACAAGTGGCGTATATATGCGTGAAAAGCGGGTGATGAATGCCTCTGTGTGTGTTTTCTTAGCACTTGCGTTTTCAACAAGTTCCAAAATTTTGCACATGGTGCTTTGCGCAAAAGGCTTAGTAACACGGACGTAAATCAGGGCACTGAGATTGATTGTGCCACCCAGAACGGTATCCGGATTGGCGGCATGAATCGGTGTGCTTTCGCCGGTCAGTGCAGAGGTGTCAACAGTAGTCTCCCCGCTGATGATGATGCCATCCAAGGGAATTCGTTCGCCGGGGCGCACAAGTATTTCTGCTCCGACGGGAACTTCTTGCGGCGATACATTTTTTTCAATGCCGTTTACAAGCATGGTGGCGTGATCTGCTCGCAGTTGTAGCAATGCCTGTATAGATCGACGGCTTTTTCCAACGGCAGCTTCTTCCAACCACTCGCCTATTTTATAAAAAAGCATGACTGCGACGGCTTCCTTATATTCGCGAATCGCAAACGCGCTGACGGTTGCAATGGACATGAGAAATTTTTCGTCCAAAAGCTGTTTGTGAAATATACTGCGCAGTGCATCCCAGAGGACATCATAGCTGAGCAGTAGATATGGTACTGCGAAAGCTGCTGCCTGTGCAACGTTTTTAATAGGCAAAAAGCAAATGACTGCAAATAGTGCGGCACCTACGATAATTTTCCATAGCGCATGAATTTGTTCTTTTGTAAATTTCATAATACAGTACACAGAGCATCGGTTAAACCGGCATGACTCGGTGGCTCTCCTTTCGGTTCAGTGGCAGTGGTGCAGAGAAAAGTGAAAGGTTGGCGAAAGAAACAGAGAATACACTATTCTTCCGTAAGATGTTCATATCCCATAGAGACAATGGTGCGTACGTGCTCATCTGCCAAGAAATAATAAATTGTTTTTCCTTGCCGCCGGTTGGAGATTAAATTGTTGCTTTTGAGCACTTTCAGCTGATGGGAAATGGCAGATTGTGTCATGGAGAGTGCATGCGATATGGTTCCGACACACATCTCCCCTTCCAATAATGCATATAAAATTCGCATGCGCGTTGTATCGCCGAAAATTTTGAACAGATCTGCAAGATCACAGATCAGTTCTTCTGTTGCCTCGTGGAGTGGCGGAAGCTGTAGTTGCTGTTCTTGGGTGGACATATGGAGGATCCTTTCTCACATGCAAATTTGGTCATTTGAATATATATTCATTTGAACAACCGCTCATATAATAACATTCCAGTTGTACAATGTCAAGCCTTTTTGGAAAAAAGTCAAAATAAAATAACACTCCCCACTTGAATGCGAGGAGTGCGGAAGATAAAACTACATGATTGCAGATGTTTGTTGGAGGAACAGCGGTTGTGAAGTTTTTATGGTTTTATTTTTCTTGTTTGCGTAAAAAGCGACGGCTCTTTGCGTGGTTGAAGGTACGGCCGCATAAACGGCCGAGCCACGGAACAGGTAGATAAAGTGCAGAATAGAGAAACATCGCCCCCAGTATTTCCGCATTTGGAATGCTCTCCAGATCAACATAGTGTTTTCCGCTGAATTCTGCGATGAGCCAGGCAAGATCCCTTGCACCACCGCTGAAAAACTCGATATAGTTCAAAAGTATGGCAAGTGTAAGCATGCACAGCAGGGCGAGCATTGTGGTGCAGAGAGTTTGTAACATAGGTGCCGCATCCTGCAGATACCCTCTGCGAAATGCAAACAAAAACAGTGCGCCGGTGCAAACCAGCCAGTAAATCAAGCATGCGCAGATATGTATGGCTGCAACGGAAATGTTAGTATGCCACAGAATTGTACAGCCGATTACCAGCAGCTGTGCAACCCAGCAGCTGACGCATAAACACAAAAAGCAGCGAAAACTATCACCGAAAAAGCTTTTCATACAGCGCCCTTCTCTTTCCCGATTTTGCAGTATATGGTTATTATAGCAGAATCTGTATTTTTTGCAAGATACAAATGCTATGGTATAAAGAATGTATGGAAAGCCGGGGAGGAGGAAGAAGCGCTTGAATGCGGCAGGAAAAAACGGACAGATTGCGCTATGGGGGCTTTATGGGAACAAAGCTGCTGCTTTAGCAATCAGCATGTGCCTGCGTGTTTTTTTCAGGTCAAATATTTGCTGAGCGGTTTATTCAGGTGGGGTACTGTATTTACAGTGTGTAAAAATGTGATCTCGCATCCCAGAAAGATAAAGAAAACGAGAGATTTTAAGAGATTGAGGGAGATAGTATAGCGTTAAATTGAGAAAATCAAAAAAAGGCGATATAAGTACTTGACAAGTTTTTTTGCCTATGCTATAATCATGCGTGCTGTAACTGCGCGAGATGTCTCGTGAGAGGCAGATGTACTCGTGCAAAGAAATAACGGAGGAAATTGAAATGTCCACATTTATGGCAAAGAAAGAAACCCTGGATCGCAAGTGGTATGTCATTGATGCCGCCGGCAAACCCATGGGAAAAACGGCTGTTCTTGCCGCAAATATTCTCAGAGGCAAACATCGTCCTGAATTTACGCCGCATGTTGATTGTGGGGAATTTGTGATTATTATCAATGCCAAAGACGCTGTCCTGACCGGAAAGAAGCTGGAACAGAAGCGGTATTACCGGCATTCCGGTTATATCGGTGGTTTAAAGGAAGTTCGGTATTCCACTTTGATGGCGACGAAGCCGGAGCTTGCAATGTCTCTTGCGGTCAAAGGTATGCTTCCGAAAAATTCAATCGGTGCTGCAAGTATGGCACGGCTGAAGGTTTACGCAGGCAGCGAGCACAAGCAGCAGGCGCAGAAGCCCGTCCCCTATACCGCTGAATAATTTGGAAAGGAAGTAAACAAACATGTATACAAGTGCTAAGCCTTATTTCTACGGAACGGGCAGAAGAAAGAAGTCTGTTGCCAGAGTTCGCGTACTTCCCGGCAGCGGTGAAATCTCCATCAATGGGCGTTCTATTGATGACTATTTCGGTCTTGAAACCATGAAGCTGATTGTAAATCAGCCTTTTGAGGTGACCGGCACTGTTGGCAAGTATGATATTGTGTGCACAGTGAAGGGCGGCGGTTTTTCCGGCCAGGCGGGAGCAATTCGTCATGGCGTTGCAAGAGCATTGTTGCAGGCAGACGAAACATTTCGTATTCCACTCAAGCGTGCAGGTTTTCTCACGCGTGATCCGAGAATGAAGGAAAGAAAGAAGTACGGTCTCAAAGCAGCCCGTCGCGCACCTCAGTTCTCCAAGAGATAAGAATCCCTTTGTTTTTCGGTCCCGGAGCAAGTCTCCGGGACTGCCTATATGGAACCTTTTTGTAATTTGCTTTCAAAAGGAGTGAAACAATATGGCACTGAAAGACGATTGGAAAAAGGCCGGAAAAGACTTAGTGCGCGCTGCGTCTAGTCTTTGCCGGACGGTGGCTCGTTCTGTTTCCGAGGGCGCGAAAGCCGCGGAAAAGTGGGCAAATGAAGAGTCAGATGCGACTACTACGGCATCGGATGATTCATCACAGACACAGCAGGACAAGAATGCTGAATAACGTATCACCTTAGAAAAAGGGATCCGTTTAATACGGATCCCTTTTTCTGTATGTGTTAGTCCAAAGCACTTAACAAAAAGCAAAGCGGTATGCAAAGATGCAAGCACAAAAGACAGCCGGACAACGTGTAACGCGGCAGTGATTTGGCCAAATCGCTGCAAAAACTGCGCTGCAGAATCAGTGAGATGCACGTGTTATAAAAGCATACGGTTATTCTATGCGGATGGGGTTGCATTTTTTGTGTTTCCGGTAATAATATCTGCCATTGCATATCCAAGATGCCGGGCAGCTCGTTTTGCTTCTTCCAGGGTATTGCCAAAGGAACCGATTTCAAGTAACAAAGAGCCGGCGGTGTATTGTTCGTTGAAAGTTGCAGAACGAATATTGATCGGGCGTGCAAAATCCGTGTACTGTTGTGTGAGATATTGCTGAATATGTACGGCAACAGTTAGGTTTTTCTCCCAATCCGGATGGTTTGCTCCTGCCTCATCTGTTCCGACAACCAGCATAACCTGTGCGCAGCGAACTCCGTCAATAGCGGTGACAGGTTTGATTTCATCTCCGTTTTGTCGACACAGTGCATCGCGGTGCACATCGAAAACGTACCCGATTTGGGGATATTCTTTCAAATAGCGGCGGATAGCGGCGGCTGCATTTTCATACGCTTTCGGATAGCTTTCTGCATCAAATAGTTCACGGCAATGAAAAACTTGCAGCCCGCATTCTGTAAATGTCTGTGCAAGTATGTCGCCGACTGCAACAACGTTTTGCGCAGTGTCCTGCGTGCGGGTTTTGACAGTATCGGCATTGTATGAAACAGCATTGGCCGAGAGGAAACTTTCGGTTGCATGGGTATGGAGAATTAAAATGGCAGGTGGTGTCTGGGTATTGATTGGATAGGAAGATGTTTTATAAGTCTCGCTGTCAATGGTAAAAGAGGTTGTATTGGAAAACAGCACTTCACCGGCAGTAGCATGCCCGGAGAGATTCATAGGAACGACGGCGTGTTCTCCTGCGGGAATGGCACTGCGGTCAAAAGCATAGATGTCATCGTCGGTAAGGGTTGTCTCGTCAATCAATTGCTTCATCGGCACATTTCCCATATCGGCTTGCGGCGCTTGCAGGGTGCTGTTACCGCGCAGAAGGAGAAAGGTGTTCGGATGTACAGACCCCAGCCAAAGGGACTGGCCAATCATGGTACCGGAAAAATATGCAGAATGCTCTTTTTGCAGCTGTGGCAATGCTTGTCCGGTGATTTGTGTATCCGCATCGCCACTTTGTAACACTGCATAAAGACCGCCAAAGAGCATTGCGAGTGTTCCGATTCCGCAAAGAAGAAGTAAAAAAGCACGTGTGAAACCACGGTAAAAACCGATTAAACGCAGAAGCCCCGGGCGGCGACTGCAAAGTTGTGACAAACGCAGATGGTGTTCTTTTTTTACAGTACGATCCATATATATTCCCCCGTTTTTCCTTCTGTATTTAATATATGCAAGCGGGGAAATCTATAGAACGCTTAAACCCAAAGATCGGTTGACAATTCTTTGATGCATGCGCCTGAAAATGCTTCTGTCAGACCTTTGGCAAGGAAAATGGAGAAAAGTCGAGCAAGTCTGTCACCATCTTTGGGTGTGATGAACAAATTTTGACTTTGATTAAACGCATCTTCCAAATGCGTCAAGTTTTCTTTTTCTAAAGAAGCAGCAGAAAATTTTGCAGCAGAAAGTGTGTCATATAAAAGTGTTGCTGTGTCAATCACAGTTGGAACGCCGACGGACATTACCGGTACACCGATGCTATCTTGGTCCACGGCGCGGCGTGTATTTCCCACACCGCCACCGGGGGCCAATCCGCGGTTGGATAATTGAATCGTACGGAAGAGACGCTTGCTCTCACGTGCTGCCAATGCATCGATTACGATCACAAGTGCCGGATTACATGCCCGAACTGCTCCCTGGATCAGTGCTGAGGTTTCAATGCCAGTTTGTGCTACAACGCCTGGAGCAAGTACACTCAGCAACGCAGGCGCATACAGTTCTTCCGGTTCTTGAGCAAGGTGCTGTGTTGCCGGAAGACGATCGACCGTCAGCGGGCCGATCGCATCTGCGGTCAAAAGGCGATTTCCAAGGCCGCAAACCAGGATACGCTTGGCATGCGGCGCGGTCTTGTGTGCAACTTTTCGCAGAGTTACGGCAAGTGTTTGCACTTTTCGTTGCATTTCTTCTCGGCTTAGGCCATCCAGTGCTTCCGGATATAGGGTGAGATAACTACCGATCGGTTTGCCAAAGAGTGCAGCCCCTTTTTCGTTACAGATTTCTACTTCTTCACAGAAAATGCCACCGCTTCGGTAGCTTGTATAGGCAATTCCGTCCGGTATGCCACGGTTTTCTTTGGCATATTCTGTTTCCAAAACAGAGTATTGCTCGGCGGCAAGATCGGTTCTGATATATTTTGCGAACATGTCGTGCATAAAGCAGCCCCCTTTTCGGTATTCTCATATAGAGCATACCCGAAAAAGGGGAAAATTTGCACAGCATATTATACTTGTGTTGAGCGGAAACCTTTTCCTATAATTTCACTTGTATTAGAAATAATGACAAATGCCGTTGTATCACAAGCATGTACATACTGCCGTAGAACGACGGCCTGGTTTCGTTTCAAAACCGTCAACACGACTGATCGCGAATCATGCGTGTAGGCGCCGGTTGCGCGCCAAACGGTTGCGCTTCGATGAAGTTTGTTACGGATAAAGTCACAAATCAATTCCGGCTGGTCTGTTACGATGAAAAAATATTTTGAGAGGTTAATACTCTCAATGACATTGTCAACCACCAATGCTTTTGCCAAAAGACCAAGCAGAGAATACAGCGCAATAGGTAATCCAAATACAATACCGGAGCAAACAGCGATGAGAAAGTCAACGCAAAAAAGAGCAGTGCCGATATGCAAAGAAGTGTATTTTTTCAGAATCATTGCCACAATATCCGTGCCACCGGTGGAAGCAGATAGGTTGAACAAAACGGCACTTCCCGCGGCCGGCAGCAGGACGCTGAAACATAAATCAAGCATCGGCTCAGATGTAAGAGAAGATGGCAGAGGAAAAAATCTTTCAAGGGCTTGCAGAGAAAACGACAGCAGCAGGCTTGCATAAACGGTTCGCAGGCTGAAGGCTTTGCCGAGCACTAACAGCCCCAGCAGTAACAGAGCAAGGTTGATTGCCGTAATAAAATAGCTGGTTTTGACGGAAGGAAGAAGTCCGTTAAGGATAATGGAAAGGCCGGAGATACCACCTGTAGAAAAGTGATTCGGAAATTTAAAAAAATAGATGCCAACGGCGGTCATCCATGTTCCGAGTGTGATCCAAAAAAAGTCGAGGATGCCGCTCTTGGAAGCTGTCAGACTTTTCATGCACCCTCATCCTCTCTTTGTACACATGTCATACATGACGGTCCGTTTTTTTGTGTTGTGCTGCGCCACAGCGCTGCATAAATACCGTTGTGGGATAACAAAGTTGTATGAGTTCCGCGCTCTGCAACGCCTTCATCGTTAATCACGAGGATTTCATCTGCATTTTGAACTGTACTCAGGCGGTGTGCTACTACAATAGTTGTCCGGCCGCGGCTCAGCGCGGCAAGGCTCTCTTGAATCAGTTGCTCCGTAGCATTGTCTAAAGCACTGGTTGCTTCATCCAAGATCAGAATAGGCGGGTTTTTTAAAAATGCACGGGCGATGGCAACACGTTGCTTTTGTCCGCCGGAGAGTTTTACACCGCGCTCTCCGACTTCTGTATCATATCCGTGCGGCAAAGCGGATACGAAGGCATCGATATTTGCAAGCTGCGCTGCTCTGTAAACTTGTTCTTTTGTTGCTTCCGGGCAGCCGTAGGCAATATTGTCGTAAACGGATGCATTAAAAAGAAAGCAATCCTGTGAAACAATGCCGATTTGCCGCCGCAGCGACGCGCGAGTGACTTGCATGATTGAATATCCGTCTATTTCTATTGTGCCGTTTTCAATTTCATAAAAGCGGGGAATCAGATGGCAAATAGTTGTTTTGCCGCCGCCTGAGGGGCCAACTAAGGCAAGCGTTTTTCCGGCAGGTACATGGAAGCTGAGATGGTCCAGCACTTTTGTACCGTCCTCATAAGAAAAGGAGACATCCTCAAAGGTAATATCGCCTTTAACAGGCGGTAGTTCGATGGCTTGCGGGCTGTCGATTTCTGCAGGTGTATCCAGAATTTCACAAACGCGGCGTAGGCCAGCAATTCCGTCCTGGTATTGTTCCACAAAAGAGATCAAGCGGCGGATCGGGTTGAGGAAAATGGAGATATACAGCAAAAATGCAACAAAATCTGCCAACGGAAGTTTCCCGAAAAAGAAGAAAAGACCGCCTGCTGTATACATTGCAACCATCAAAATATCACTGATGAAGGTATTACCGCTGTGAAACTGTGCCATCGCTTGATATGCTTTGGTGCGGGCAGAGACAAATGCAGAATTACCCGCTTCGAAATGCCTGTTTTCATAGGCTGCATTATCATATGCCTTGGTGACGCGAATACCGGAAATGGAGTTTTCCAGGCCTGCGTTGATTACGCTGACTTTCTCGCGGGAAAGAGTAAAGGCTGCAGACATTTTCAGGCGTGTTTTGGCGGAAAACAGGATCATTAAAGGAATCATTGAAAAAAGAATCAGTGTCAACGGCAAATGAATTCGTGCCATTACTATAAAGGAGCCGAGCAACATAACACTTGAGATGAATAGATCCTCTGGCCCGTGGTGCGCTAACTCTGCGATGTCCATCAAATCACCGACGATGCGTGACATGATAGAGCCTGTTTTATGGTTATCAAAATAGCTCAAGGGAAGTTTCTCCAGGTGCGCAAATACGTCTCTGCGTAAATCTGCTTGCATGTATACGCCAACCAAATGTCCGTAATATTGCACGAAGTAGTTCATGGCGAGCTTGAGAAGATACAGCGCAATCAATACACCCGCGAACATCAGCAGCAAGTCCAGGCGGCGATTTGGAATATAATCATTGATCATATTCCGTGTGATGAGAGGATAGACCAGATCACAGCCGGCAAGAAGCAGAGCGGCCAACAAATCTGCAAAAAACAGGTGTCGGTGCGGTCGATAATAGGGGAGTAGCCGTTTGAGCATGTTTTCCATATCCTTTCCGTGGCAAAAGATCCTGTCGCTATTGTAACAGAAGGCGCCCAAAAATGCAAGCTGCATACAAGTTGAATTTCCAAAATATTGGTGTATGTGAAGTATGGGAAAGTTTTGCAAAGCGCGAAAAATAGAAATAATTGTTGACAATTTTGCGGTCGCATGGTATCATAAAAGCGGATGATTTCCATAGAAAAGGTCCTTTGCAACTGACGGATAAAGTGGGGTGTACCACGGAGAAACAAAGGATAATATTGCCGACCGTCTGGGCACACTTACCTGCTACGCGGTAAGTGTGCCCTTTTTAAATGCAAAAAGGAGAAAAGGTATGAAAAAAGTTGCGGTGCTTATGGGTAGTGACACGGATTTGCCGATTGTAAAAAAAGCGCTTGATGTACTGCAGGAATTTGCAGTACCATATGAAGTGCATATTATTTCCGCACACCGAACACCGTCCGAAGCGATGGCATTCAGCACGAGTGCTCGCGCAAACGATTTTGGTGTTATTATAGCAGCAGCGGGAATGTCTGCGCATTTGGCGGGCGTTCTTGCCGCAAATACAACATTGCCCGTGATCGGTGTGCCGATTGCCTGCGGCAGTATGGGGGGGATGGACGCGTTGCTTTCTACTGTGCAGATGCCGACGGGTGTACCTGTGGCAACTGTTGCTGTCAACGGAGCGGCAAACGCAGCTTTACTTTGCATCCAGATTCTTGCGGTGACAGATACAGCACTGGCGGACATGTTACAGAAGAAACGGGCGGAGGAGCATGCGCGCGTTCTTTCAAAAAACATGGCCGTAGAACAAGAATTCAACAAAACAAATTGCTAAAGAGGAGAAAAA